>VHCA01000025.1 GCA_016882225.1 Candidatus Pelagibacterales bacterium | reverse complement strand
GGAAAAAAATATACTTTTGGTACTTTAAATCTTACAGATGAAAGCAAAGAACTTACCACAGATAATTTAGCTAGTATAAAAAACATTGTAACTAAAGAAATATTTAAAAAAGATTATTCTAATTTAAAAGTATCATTAATAGAAAAAAAAATTAAAGATTTTTTTGACTCTAAAAAAATTCCAAATTTAAATGTAACTACATCAGAAAAAAAAGTTGATAGTGAAAAAATTGATTTAGTTATAAATATTAACAAACTTGATAATTTTTTTATTAATAAGATTATTGTAAGTGGTAATACCATTACTAAAGAAGCAACAATTAGAGACAGACTGAAATTTTCTGAAGGTGATTTATATAACTCTAATGAAGTTAATAAATCGATAGACAATTTAAAAGCAGCGCGTTTTTTTTCAAAAGTTGATCTAGAAACAAAAGACGACAAGTTAAATAAACTTAAAGATATTGATATAAAAGTTAAAGAACAACCGACAGGCAGTATTTCTGCTGGAGCAGGATATGGAACTCAAGGTGGAGTTATTGAAGGCTCTATCAATGAGGCTAATTTTTTAGGAGAGGGTATCAATTTAAACTTTACAGGAAGATTATCAACTCAACAAATTTCTGGAGTATTTGGATATTCTACACCAAATTTTTTAAATAGTAATAGAAATGCAAATATTTCACTCTTTTCTGAAAAAGATGAATTTAAAAATACTGGTTTTGAAAATAAAAAAATTGGTACAGTAAATTCTACTAATTATGAAATTTATGAAGACGTGTTTATTAGACCAAATTTTGCAATCCAACATGATAGCATTAGCGCAGGCGGATCATCATCTGCTTTATTTAGATCAAGAGCTGGTGATTATTTAACTACATCACTGGGGTATGGTTTAACTTTGGATAAAAGGAATTCTAAGTTCAAAACAACTGAAGGATTTATTACTTATTTTGATCAAAACCTAGCAACTTTACTTAGTGATGTGCCAACTTTGCAAACAGGAGCTGGCATAACCCTCTTTAGTGAACTTTTTAATCCTGAATTTATTGGATCTGCAAAACTAAAGTTGGATAGTGGGGTAGGAATAGCTGATAAGGATATAAAACTCTCGGATAGAATTTTTGCAACTTCAAGAGACTTACGCGGTTTTCAAAATAGAGGAGTAGGCCCTGTAGATGGTGGTGATCATGTAGGGGGAAATTATTTAGCTACTTTAAGCTTAAAAAGTACCTTTCCAAATCCTTTACCAGAAATAGTAAGACCAACAACTTTTTTATTTCTAGATTCTGGTAACGTTTGGGGAGTAGATTACTCCGATAGAGTCAATGATAGTAATAAAATTAGATCATCTCTTGGTGTTGGAATAGATATTGTTTCGCCTTTAGGTCCACTAAGTTTTTCATTTTCTAATGTAATTTCAAAAGCTCCAACAGATAAAGTTCAAAATTTTACCTTTAATATTGGATCAACATTTTAGTTTTTGTGTCTTTTTTTAAAAAGGAAATAAATTTTTTAAATCTAAAAGAAATTTCAGATATATGTGCGATTAATCTTGATAGCAAATATAAAAATAAAAAAATTTTTAATACAAAAAATTTACATGAAGCAACAGAAAATGATTTAACTTTTTTTTCAGACTCCAAATATATTAATCAAGCAAAAAAAACTAAAGCTAAAGCATGTATTACAAGTTATAATTTAAGCGAAGCATTACCAAGTACGACTATTCCTCTGATATCAAATATTCCTTTAATTAATTTTTATAAAATTGTTAATAAATTTTATCCAGATGCCTCCTTAGACGATGAAAATATATTTAATAAAAAAAATAAAAATATTTATGCAGGTAAAAATTGTTTAATTGATTATAGATCAAAAGTTGGCGATAAAACAAAAATTGGAAATAATGTTATTATTAAAAAAAATGTAAGTATAGGAAAAAGTTGTATAATTGGTTCAAATGTAATTATAGAAAACGCTCTTATAGGTGACAATGTTTTAATAAAGTCTGGAACTTTAATAGGACAGATTGGTTTTGGTTTTAAATTTATAAATGGAGAAAGATTGCGATTTCCTCATCTTGGAAGAGTTGTCATAGAAAACTCAGTTCAAATAGGATCCTATTGTACAATTGATCGAGGTTCCTTAGGGGATACTGTTATTGGAGAATTTTCCTCTTTAGATAATCAGATCCAAATTGCACATAATGTTAAGATTGGAAATTACTGTATGATTGCAGCTCAATGCGGAATTGCAGGAAGCACAATAGTTGGAAATAATGTTTTAATTGGAGGACAATCTGGAATATCTGGACATTTAAAAATAGGCAATAACGTTAAGATTGGTGGAAAAAGTGGTGTCACATCTAATCTTGAAGATGGCGCAAGTGTAATGGGTTATCCAGCAGTTAGTATTAGAGAATTTGCTAAAATGAGAAATAGTTATGAAAAAAAAAGAAATTAATTTATCAGAAATAGAAAAACTCATACCTCACAGAAAACCACTTCTACTTATTGATAGTTTGGTTGATATAGTTCCTATGATTTCAGCTACTGGAATAATGAATATTAAAAAAAGTGATTTCTTTTTCCAGGGGCACTTTCCAGATCAAGCGGTAATGCCTGGAGTTTTAATAGTTGAAGCTTTTGGTCAAACTGCTGCCGCTCTTACAGCATACAGTGTTGATCCTGAAATTGTAAAAAATAAACTTGTATATTTGATGACCGTAAAGGAGGCAAAGTTTAGAAAACCCGTGTTTCCTCCAAACAAATTAGAATTGAAAGTAAAAGCTGTAAAAGCATTAGGTAAGGTTTGGAAATATGAGGGAACAGCCATGATTAAAAATGATGTTATGGCAGAAGCTGTATGGATGGCAACTATAGTAGATAAAAATGATTCATAGTTCATCAATTATTCATAAAAAAACAAATATTAATAAAGATGTTGAGATTGGAGCTTTTTCTGAAATTGGAGAAGATGTTATAATTGAAAAAAATACCAAAATTCATTCACACGTAGTAGTTAAAGGAGATACTTATATTGGTGAAGGTTGTAATATTTTTTCTTTTGCAAGTATAGGAAACATTCCTCAAGATCTAAAATATAGAGGTGAAAAAACAAAACTTATTATTGGAAAAAATAATACCATAAGAGAACATGTAACTATTAATCCAGGAACAGAGGGCGGTGGTGGAGTTACAAAAATAGGCAATAATTGTTTGTTTATGGTGTCCTCACATGTTGCTCATGATTGTAAAATTGGAAATAATGTTATTGTTGCAAATAATGTTGCTTTAGCAGGTCATGTTATAATTGATGATAATGTAATAATAGGAGGAAACTCAGCTGTTCAACAGTATACAAGAATTGGTAAAAACGCGATGATTGGTGGCATGACAGGTGTTGAAAAGGACGTAATACCCTATGGACTTGCAATTGGTAATAGATGCTATTTAGAGGGTATAAATTTAATAGGAATGCGGAGATCTGGAATTTCAAATGAGGAAATAAATATACTAAATGATGTTGTTAAAAATATTTTCTCAAAAAAAAATATAAAAGAGGGAATAGAGGAGTCAAAAAAATATAGTAAATTTAAGAGTGTATCTGAGGTTTTAAGTTTTTTAGAACAAAGTGAAAAAAGACCAATTTGTAGACCAAAAGTATAATGGTTGGATTAATTGTAGGAGAAGGAAATCTACCAAGGTTTGTAATTACTAATCTTAAAAAACAAAAGAAAGAGTTTTTAATATTAGATTTAACTAAAAACAAAAAATATAAAAAATATAAAAATAGTTATCCATTTGACATAACTCAGCTAGCTAAAGCCATATCTTTTTTAAAAAAAAAAAATTGTAAAAGAATTTTATTAGTTGGAAAAGTAATAAGACCAAATTTATCTAAAATACTCTTTAATCCTAAGCTGCTGTTATATTTACCGCGTTTGTTAAAAGTCTTTAAAAAAGGGGACAGTCATTTGCTTTCTGAGATAATAAAAATTTTTAAAGAAAATAATATTACCGTTTTATCTAGTATGTATTATTCACCCGAACTTATTTTAAGTAAAAGTTTAAGCACTAAAAGTTCAAATAAAGACAAGGAAGAAAGTATTAATGAAAAAAAAGGTTTAAAAATTTTAAAGAACTTAAGTCAATTTGATTTTGGACAGACAATTATTTTAAACAATGGTTATGTAGTAGCCATAGAAGGCCCAGAGGGAACAAATGAAACAATTAAAAGAGCAGGAAACATTGCTAAGAAATATAATTTTAGAAATAAATCAATAATGATTAAAGTTCCAAAACAAAAGCAGGACTTAAGAGTCGACATGCCTGTAATTGGACTTCAAACTATTAGATTATGTATAAATAATAATATAGGTGGAATTATTGTAAAAAAAAATCAAACAATAATTCTAGAAAAAAATAAAATTGTAAAGTTAATAAATAAAAATAATTTTTTATTAAAAACTATTTGAAAAAAATATTTATAATCACCGGAGAAGCTTCTGGAGATAAGATAGCCTCTATAGTTGTATCTAAACTACAAGATTATAATAAAAATATAATATTTAAAGCTGTTGGAGGATCAAATTTAAAAAAGCAAAATGTAGATTGTATTTTTGACATAGGTGAAATTGCATTTATGGGGATTGTTGATGTTGTAAAAAATTTTTTATTTATTAAAAGAAAATTTGATTTAACGGTTAAAGAAATATTAAAATTTAATCCTGACATTATTCTTTCAGTAGATTCTCCAGATTTTAGTTTTAGAATTTTAAAAAAAATAAAAAACATTAATCCTAAAATAAAAACTTTTCATATAGTTGCTCCTCAAGTATGGGCATGGAGAGAGAATAGAAAAAAATCTTTAAATCAATTTATCGATCATTTATTTTTGCTTTTCCCATTTGAAAAGAAATATTTTGATGGATTTATAGATAGTACATTTATTGGACATCCTTTTTTTTTAAAAAAGTTAAGTATAAATTATGAAACTAATAATTTGAATTATATATCTATTTGTCCAGGTTCAAGATTGTCAGAAATAAAAACTTTTATGCCTTTATTTATAAGCTTAGTACAAAAATTAAAATCTAAGTTTAATTATAAATTTCATATACCTACAACTTCTGAAAAAATTAAGTTAATTGAAAATTTTTTTGTATTAAATCAGATCAATGATTTTAAAATTACAACTCATGAAGATGAAAAAAATTACTATTTTAGACATTCAGTTTTGTGTATTGCAAAATCTGGAACTATAGCGCTTGATATAATGAAAAATTTATCACCCTTGATAGTGATTTATAAAACTTCTTGGTTAAATTATTTTTTAATAAAACCATTAGTTAAAGTTAAATTTGGAAATATAATAAATATTATTAAAGATAAAATGATAGTTCCTGAGCTTATCCAGTCAGATTGTAATTTGGATAAATTATACAATTTAACTTTAAATTTTTTAGAAAATGATAAACTTAGATTAGACAATATCAAAAACTATATTGAAGTAATCAATCAAAACTTAATTTTGAGTGATGGATTAGATAAATTAATTCAAAAACTAGAAATTTAGACTATCTCTTTGAAATATCTATAAAATCTCTTTTATCTTTCCCAATATAAAGTTGTCTAGGTCTGTTTAGTTTGTTTTCAGGGTCAGAATACATTTCACCCCAATGAGCAATCCATCCTACTGTTCTTGCTACTGCAAATAAAACAGCAAACATTTCTGTTGGAAAGCCCATGGCATTAAGAGTAATGCCTGAGTAAAAATCTATATTTGGATAAAGTTTTTTACTTACAAAATAATCGTCATTTAAGGCAATTTTTTCAAGTTCAAGCGCAATTTTTAGTAGATCATCATTTTTCTTACCAGACACTTCCAAAACTTCATGGCAGGCTTTTTGCATAATCTTAGCTCTTGGATCATAGCTTTTATAAACTCTATGACCAAAACCCATGAGTCTAAAATTATCTTTTGGGTCTTTTGCTCTTTTTATAAATTCAGGAATGTTTTTAACATTGCCTATTGTTTTTAGCATTTTTAATGCCGCTTCATTTGCACCTCCATGTAATGGTCCCCACAACGAAGAAAATCCTGATGAAATAGATGCAAAAGGATTAACAGCTGATGATGCAGAAAGTCTTACTGTAGATGTTGATGCGTTTTGTTCATGATCGGCATGTAATATAAAAATCTTTTCAAGCGCATGCGAAATTGTTTGATTAATTTTATATTTAAAGGCTGGGACTGAAAAACACATGTTAAGAAAATTTTCGATATAATCTAATTCGTTATCTGGGTAGACAAAGGGCTGACCTATTGAATATTTGTAAGCCATAGCTGCAAGTGTTGGAACCTTTGCAATCATTCTACGTTGAGAAATTTCTCTTTCATTTGCATCATTCACATTCGCTGAGTCAGCATAAAATGCTGATAAAGCACCAACCACCGATAGCATAATTGCCATTGGGTGCGCACCACGTCTAAATCCATTGTAGAAAGACCGTATCTGCTCGTGCACCATCGTATGATTTTTAATTGCTCCAGAAAATTCTTGGAACTGTTGTCTATTTGGCAGTTCTCCCTTAATTAAAAGGTAAGCAGTTTCTATAAAATTACTTTTATCAGCTAATTGCTCGATAGGATAACCTCGATAAAGTAAAATTCCCTTGTCTCCATCTATAAAGCAAATATCAGATTTACAGCTAGCAGTAGAAGTAAAACCAGGATCAAATGTAAAGTAGCCTGTATTTTTATAAAGTTCTGTTATGTCAATGACATTAGGACCAACAGTACCCTTTCTAATAGGTAAATCGAATTTTTTATCACCAATATGTAAAGTGCATTTATCTGGCATATTTTTTAATTTTATAAAATTTTTTTAAGTCTATTAACACACTCAGTTTTACCAAGCGACTCTAAAATATTATGAATTGATGGTCCAAACTCTGATCCTGTCATCAAAATTCTTAATGGTTTTCCAATATCTTTAAAATTTATTTTATTATCTTCTGTAATTTTTTTTAAAAAATTATCATAACTTTCTTTATCATAATTGTTTTTTTCAATGAAACTTAAAACTTTAACAAGAATTTCTTTAATTTTTGAATCAATTTTTTTGTTAAAATCTATATTTGGTTTAAAAGAGTGAATATAAGATGAGTTATTATATATGTCCTCTAATGTTTTTGCTTTATTTTTTAGAAAAGAAATAGATTTTTCAATAGTTTTTTTTAAGTCATTTGAAATTTCGAGTTTAAAGTTTTTAGCATAATCAAAGAGATTTTTTGAGATTTCATCATCAGACAAATGTTTAATGTAATATTCGTTTAAAGATTTAATTCTTTGCATATCTAATTTTGATGGTGATCTTCCAATTTGTTTTATATTAAATAGATCAATACTTTCCTTTAAAGAAAAAATTTCTTTATCTTTATGTGACCACCCTAATCTTAAAAGATAATTTCTTAAAGATTCAGGTAAAATTCCAATTTTTTTATAATCATCAACAGTAGATGCATAATCTCTTTTTGAAAGTTTTTTCCCCTCTTCAGAATGAATAAGAGGAATATGTGCATAAAAAGGAATTTTCCATTTGAGTGACTCAAATATTTGAATTTGTTTGAAAGTATTAATTTTATGATCATCCCCTCTTATTACGTGGGTTACCTTCATATCGTAATCATCAACTGCTGCAGAAAGATTGTAGGTCGGTTTTTTATCTTTTCTCAAAATGATAAAATCTTCAACCGCTAAACTATTAACTTCAGTTTTTCCCTGAACTAGATCATCAAAAGATAATTTTCCTTCAAGTTTAGACTTAAAGCGTATGACATGGGTATCTGATGGATTTCCATCTTTTCTATCTCGCCATTTTCTATTGTAAATATATGGTATTTTCTTTTCTAAAGCTTTTTTCCTCTCTTCTTCTAATTCATCTTCGGTGCAATAACACCTATACGCGTGACCTTTGTTTAGTAATTCATTTGCTACATCAATGTGCCTATTCAATGATTTTGATTGAATAAATGGTTCTCCATCCCAACCTATATTTAACCACTTAAGCGTTGATTTTATTTGAATTAAAAACTCTTCTTTTGATCTCTCATAATCAGTATCTTCAATTCTTAAATAAAATTTACCATTTTGATTTTTTGAAAATAAAAAATTAAATAATGCCGTCCTTGCACCACCAATATGAAGATTGCCAGTAGGAGATGGTGCGAACCTAGTAATTACCATATGCTCGGTTTACTAGATAAATATAATTTTTAATAGATAAATTAGTTGAATTTTCTATATAGGGATACAAGAATTCCTTGAATTTTTACTCTTTCTTGACTGTAAATTTGAGTTTCAAATTCAGGATTAGCAGACTCCAATGCAATAGTATTGCTTTTTTTTCTAAGTTTTTTTAGCGTTGCTTCATGATCATCAATTAAAGCAACTACAATTTGACCATTATCTGCACTATTTGTTTTTTTAATTATAACATAGTCTCCAGTATGAATTCCCTCATCAATCATAGAGTCTCCATTTACCTTAAGAGCAAAATATTCTCCTGATGATAAAAAACTTTTTGAAACAGGAACTTTTTCACTTTGATTTTCAATTGCTTCGATGGGATTTCCAGCAGCAATCTTTCCTATTACTGGAATAAATTGTTCTGTTTTATTAACATTGTCATCTTCATCAAGACCTCCTCTAATAACTTTTGGAGAAAAACTATTGTATAAATCTTTTGTTGCAGCGTTTTCAGGAAGTTTAACAACTTCTAATGCTCTAGCCTTATGGGGCAATCTCTTTATAAATCCTCTTTCTTCTAAAGCAGAAATCAGTCTATGAATTCCAGATTTTGATTTAAGATTTAATGCAGATCGCATCTCATCATAAGACGGAGATATACCTGTTTGTTTCAACTTTTCGTTGACAAACAAAAGCAAATTTTTTTGTTTTTTTGTGAGCATAGAACAAAACCTAAACAAGTACGTTCTATTAAAGTTCTTTAACTTATCAATATTAATAAATTATTGAAATATATGTATATTTTATAAAAAATCTCTTAATTTTTGGCCTATATCTCGAGATTTAATTAAAGATTCGCCGATCAAGAAACTTTTAATGCCAGATTTTTTGTAAATTTTTTCCATAGATTTTTTACTATCAATGCCACTTTCAGCGATCACCAGCGTTTTATTTAGGTTAATTTTTTTTGATAAATTGATTGATGTATTTATATTTGTTTTAAAAGTTTTTAGGTTTCTATTATTTATTCCAATTATACAGCTTTTGTATTTAAATGCTCTTTGAAGCTCAGTTTCATTATGGACTTCTAATATGACATCCAGCTTACACTCTTTTGCAGCATTATATAAATCATGAAGCAATATATCATTTACAGAATTTAAAAGTATTAAAATACAATCAGCACCAAGGTATTTTGC
>VHCA01000024.1 GCA_016882225.1 Candidatus Pelagibacterales bacterium | reverse complement strand
AAACGCAAAAAAAGAAATAAGTTTTTTTTTCTCAAAAAACTAACTACAAATTTTTTGTAAAGCTTCAGGATAAGCCTGATGTTCAAGTAATAGAACTTTTTTAGATAAAGTTTTAGGATTATCTTTTTTATATACTCTGACTTTTTTTTGAATAATTATTTTTCCGGAATCTAACTTGGGTGTCACATAATGAACCGTGCATCCAGTAAATTTTTCTTTTTTTTGAATTACCCTTTTATGAGTATTCATACCCTTATACTTTGGAAGAAGTGAAGGATGTATATTTAATATTTTTATTTTAAGTTTTTTGATAAATGTTTTAGAAAGTATTCTCATAAAGCCAGCAAGACAAAGTATATTTATTTTTTTTTTTTTAAGAGCTATTAAAGCTTTTTTTTCAAAAATCTTAATTTTATTTTCAAATATTTTATGTGGGATTTTAAATTGTTGTGCATACTTTATACCTTTTGCACTCTTTTTATTTGAAATAACAAGAGATATTTTCCAATTAGTTTTATTTTTTTTTGAAAAATTTAAAAGATTTTTTAAATTTGATCCTCTACCTGAAATAAATACTGCAATTTTAAATTTATGACCAATTAATTGAGCCATTAAAAAAAATACTATTTTTATTAATTTTCTTTATGATTTCACCAATTACATACGGTTGAAATTTTTTTGAAAATAAACTTTTAATTTTATTTAAATTTTTTTTCTTTGAAATAATTACAAAGCCAACACCGCAATTAAATGTCTTAATCATTTCAGCACTATTTACTCCACTTTTCTTTATCCATCGCATTACATTATTTGGTCTTACTAAAGATAGGTTTATTTTTGCAGAAAATTTATCCGGGATTACTCTTGGTATGTTATCTACCAAACCGCCTCCAGTAATATGAGCGCATGCATTAATTAATTTTTTTTTGTTTAATTTTAAAATTTCTTTTACATAAATTTTTGTTGGTATCAGTAGCTCTGATAAATTAATTTTACTTTTATTTTTTTTTAATATTTTTCTTATTAAAGAATATCCATTGGAATGTGCTCCAGAAGATGGCACAGCTAATACTTGATCCCCAATACTAATTTTTGATCCATTAATAATCTTATTTTTATCAACAACCCCAACCGAAAAGCCCGCTAAGTCAAATTTATCTCTTGTGTATATACCTGGCATTTCTGCAGTCTCGCCACCAGTAAGAGCACAACCTGCTAACTTACAACCCTTTGCGATGCCTCTTAAAATTTCTTTGTATTTTTTTTCATTAACATTGGGCAAAGCTATATAGTCTAAGAAGATAATTGGTTTTGCACCTTGAACAATTATGTCGTTAACGCACATTGCTACCAAATCAATACCAATAGTTGACCAATTCTTTAATTCATTTGCAATTTCAAGTTTAGTTCCAACACCATCAGTAGATGTAACTATTAATGGATTTTTAATTTTAAGTTTTCCGATATCAAAAACTGAGCCAAACCCACCAATGTTTGAAAAGTTTTTTATTTTACTTCCTGGTATTTCAGTGCCTCTAGCTAAACTAGATATATATTTTACAAGTTTATTTGTTTTTTCAATATCAACACCACTAGCCTTATAAGTAAGATTTTGATTTTTCATTAAAAGCAAAGAGATATACTTGTATAAAATTTATACAACAAACTTTTAAAGATGAATTATCAAAATGTATTAAACTTTCCTGAAAAAAGTTTTTATTTTATTGATGATTTTTGTGTTGGTGAAAATAATATTGAAGCATTTAAAATAATTCAGTCATGGCCAGAATGGAAATCTAAGAATATTAATATTTATGGACCCTCTAAATCAGGCAAAACTTTTTTACTTAAAATTTTATCAGAAAAGTCAAAGTCTAATATTTATGATGCCAAATCTTTTAATAAAAATTCTTTAGATCAAGTAATAAAGCAAAATATTTTTATTCTGGATAATATAGAATTTGTTAATGATGAAGTTTTAATTCAAAATTTAATTAATGATTTTCAAAGTAAAAATAAAAATATTTGTTTTACATCCAGTATAATTTCAGGAAGCTTACCATTTGAAGTAAAAGATTTAGTTTCAAGGTTGAAATCATTTGTAAGTGTAGAAATTTTTAATCCTGATGACAGTACTTTTTATAAAATATTTTTAAAAAACTTATCTGATAAACAAATAAATTTATCTTCAAAAGAAGTTGAATATATTTTAAAAAAAATAGAACGCTCATTTTATTCTGCTTTTCAGTTTGTAAAAAAATTAGATGAATTGTCATTATCGTATAAAAAAAAAATTAATTTAAAAATTATAAACCAGGCTCTAGAGGTTTATTTAAATTAATATTTGAAAATATTATTGTTTTTTAAACCTATAAAAGATAATTCAATATTAATAACTAATGAGTATTTTGTCTAAATATAGAACACATAACTGTGGAGAACTGAGAATAAATCATACAGGAAAGCAAATTATTCTTTCTGGCTGGATACATAAAAAACGAGATCATGGAAATTTACTTTTTCTAGATCTAAGAGATCATTATGGAATTACTCAGTGTGTAATTGAAAAAAGTGCAAGTTTATTTAGTACTGTAGAAAAAACTAAATTAGAAACTGTAATTACAGTAGAAGGAGAAGTTCATAAAAGAACTAACGATACAATTAACAAGGAGATTAACACTGGAGAAGTTGAGGTTAAAATTAAAAATATTAATATACTTAGCATTCCAAAAGAACTTCCCTTACCTGTATTTTTAGATGAAGATTATTCAGAGGAGTTAAGACTTAAGTACAGATTTTTAGATTTAAGAAGAAAAAAAATACATAAAAATATAACTCTCAGATCTGAAGTTATTTCATTTATTAGAAAAAAAATGGAAGAATTGGGTTTTAGTGAGTATCAAACTCCAATTTTAACTTCATCAAGCCCGGAGGGTGCAAGAGATTTTTTAGTACCAAGCAGAATTAATCAAGGGAAATTTTACGCTCTTCCACAGGCACCACAACAGTTTAAACAGTTAATAATGATTTCAGGTTTTGATAAATATTTTCAAATAGCTCCATGTTTTAGGGATGAAGATGCTAGAGCAGATAGAAGTCCAGGAGAATTTTATCAATTAGATATTGAAATGTCGTTTGTAGAACAGAAGGATGTATTTAATGTTGTTGAACCTGTTCTTTATGAAGTTTTCAAGAATTTTTCAAAAAACATGAAAATAAGTAATTATCCATTTAAAAGATTTACCTACAAAGAAGCTATGCTTAGGTTTGGAACTGACAAACCTGATTTAAGAAATCCAATTAAAATTTATGATGTTACAGAAGTATTCAGCAGGGATGATGTAAAATTGGAGATTTTTAAAAAATTAATTAAAACAAATTCAATAGTAAGATGCATTGTAGCAAAGAATGTATCTGATAAACCAAGAAGTTTTTTTGATAATCTTGATAAAGGTGCAAAAAATGAAGGAGCATCTGGGTTGGGATATATTATTTTAGATAAGAGCGATCCAAAAAGCTTAGGAAAAGGACCAATAGCAAAATTTTTTTCTAATGAAGCATTAAAAACTTTAATGGATAAAACTGAGTCCGAAAAGGGTGACGCTTTGTTTTTTGTATGTGACTTAAAAAAGAATGTAGAAAAGTTTTCGAATTGGGCAAGGACTAAAATTGCAGAGGAATTAAATTTAATAGATGAAAATTCTTACGAATTTTGCTGGATTACAGATTATCCAATGTACGAATATGATGAAGTGCAAAAAAAAATAATATTTAGTCATAATCCATTTTCAATGCCTCAAGTTCCAATTGAAAAAGTAGATGAAACTAACCCTCTTGATATTTTAGCTTTTCAGTACGATATAGTTTGTAATGGAATAGAGCTTTCATCTGGCGCCATAAGGAACCATCTTCCAGATCTCATGTACAAATTGTTTAAAATTGCAGGATATTCTAAGGACGATGTTGATAAAAAATTTTCAGGAATGATAAACGCTCTTTCTTATGGAGCACCTCCACATGGCGGGATAGCTCCTGGTATAGATAGAATCGTTATGCTTCTTGCAAAAGAAAAAAATATTAGAGAAGTAACAATGTTTCCATTAAATCAGAATGCTCAAGATTTAATGATGAATGCTCCTTCAGATGTATCTGAAACACAACTGAAAGAACTTGGAATTAAAGTTGTAAAAAAAATTAATTAATTTTTTTGCTTTTAATATTTAAACGAACGTTGGATAGGTCAACTAGTTTTTCTTTATACTGATTTCTAACAAATCCTTTGCTAGTTATAATCTTAAGCATATCTAACAGCTGTGCATTTTCTTCAGTAATTTCTTTATCATCAGTTTTTTTAATTGATGGTGTATGAGCTAAATCCTCTCTTCCGAGATAAGAAATTGCAAGCTCTCTAAACACATAGTCTAGTAATGAGCTTGCAGACATAATTCTATCATTTCCTCTTATTTTTCCTGAGGGTTCAAATTTTGTATTAATAAATGCATCCACATACTCTTCCAATGGAACTCCGTATTGTAGACCCAAAGATATTGCTATCGCAAAGTTATTCATTAAAGATCTGACCAATTCACCTTCTTTACTCATATCGATAAAGATTTCTCCAACACGGCCATCGTCGTACTCACCAATATGTAAATAAATTTTATGGTCGCCAATGCTTGCTTTTTGAATGTAGCCCTTTCTTCTATCTGGCATCTTTCTTCTTTCGCTAAAAGCCTTGTTTTCAATTAAACCATTTTCTTTATTTTCTTGATTATTGAAAACCGAAGAACTTAGTGACTCAGTTATTTGTTGGTTTTGAATTTCTTTAACTTCCTCAGCCTTTGATACGCCCTTATCACTATCTTTTTCGTTTAAAGATCTCGTTTTTCTTTTATTGAATTTAATATCAAGAACTTCAATTTTGCCATCTTTTCTAGAATTAAGCTCAGCAATTGTTTGGTTTGTTAATTCTTCTAATTGATGAGTAATTTTAAATAAACAGGTATAAAAACTTTCAGCAATAAACTTAGACATTGATTCTTTAATTGAAAATTGTCGTCATTATTTTAAACTCATTCAGGTGTCCATAAAAAAATAGACAACTTGAAATAGAAAAAAATTTGTGGATATCTATTGATAATGAAAAATTTTTTAAAATTAGTTTTTACCTGGTGGAACAGTCAAACTATCGGAACATTATTATTCACTTTTTTTTTTGGAAAGTTAGTTGGTGAAGATGAATTTAAGAATAAGTATTATAAAAACAAAAATGATAAACGTTGGGTAATATTTAATAATGAAGTAGAGTCTACAAAGATTCCACCTGAATGGCATGCATGGATACATTATTTGATAGATGACTTGCCTGGAAAAAAATTTGAAAAATATAAATGGCAAAAAAAATATTCAGAAAATCTTACTGGAACTAATTTAGCGTTTAACCCAAAAAAAAATAAATCTTTTAAAAAAAAAATATATAATTCTTGGGAACCAAAAAGTTAAAAAAACTTTTTTCTAGATAACCAATTTACATCATATTTATGATTTAAAAATTCATCATCTACTAAAATTTTTTTATGAATATCAATTGTTGTTTTAATTCCATCAACAATAAACTCATCTAAGGCTCTTCTAAGTCTTGTAATTGCAGACTCTCTATTTTTACCGTGACATATAAGCTTAGCAACTAAACTATCATAAAATGGTGAAATTTTACTTCCTTGAAATAAATAACTATCAACACGCGTACTCGGGCCTGAAGGCTGATAGTAAGTACTTACTGTTCCAGCGCTAGGTTGAAAATTATTTCTTGGATCCTCTGCATTAATTCTGCATTCAATAGAATGTCCTGTAAATTTTATATTTTCTTGTTTTAAATCTAAAGATCCAGTCGATGCTATTTCAATTTGTCTTTTAACCAGATCGACACCTGTTACAGCTTCAGTCACAGGATGTTCAACTTGCAGCCTAGTATTCATCTCTAGAAAATAGAATTTTCCTTTTTCATAAATAAACTCAAGGGTTCCAGCGCCTTCATATCCTAGCCTAGATACTGCATTCACACTTACGTCTAAAAGTTTTCTTCTTTCACTTTCATTTAAAATTGGACAAGGGCTTTCTTCAATTATTTTTTGGTACCGTCTTTGAACCGAGCAATCTCTTTCACCAAGATGCACTGTATTATTTTTTCCATCGGATAAGATCTGAACCTCTATATGTCTTGGTTTTTCAAAAAATTTTTCAATAAATACCTCATCATTTCCAAAGTATTTTTTAGCTTCAGACTGAGCAACTTTAATATTTTCATCAAGTTCATTTTCATTAAAAACAATTCTCATGCCTTTTCCACCACCACCACCAGCTGCTTTAATAAGCACTGGAAACCCAATATTTTTTGAAATTATTTTTGCTTCATTTAAATCACTAATACCCTTTAAAGATCCTTCAATAACAGGAAGTCCAAGATCTTTTGCAATTTTTTTTGCCTCAATTTTATCTCCCATTTTTTTAATTATTTCTGATCTTGGTCCTATGAACTTAATATTGTGCTCTTCTAATATTTGAGCAAATTTATAGTTTTCGGACAAAAAGCCATAGCCAGGATGTATTGCATCAGCACCTGTGATTTCTACCGCAGAAATAATTGATGGAACATTTAAATAGCTATCACTTGATTTATGAGAGCCAATGCAAACACTTTCATCAGCAAGTCTAACGTGCATCGATTCTTTATCTGCCGTTGAGTGAACTGCTACAGTTGGAATGTTTAACTCTTTACAGGCTCTGATAATACGAACAGCAATTTCGCCTCTATTGGCGATAAGTATTTTTTTTATCATTATTCAACAAGAATAAGATCTTGGTCGAACTCTACAGCCTCTCCATCATTTACGAATATTTTTTTTACTGTACCATCAAGTGTTGATGGAACATGGTTCATAGTTTTCATGGCCTCAATGATCATAATACTTTGACCTTTTTTAATTTTTGAACCAACCGATATAAACGGTTTTGCACCAGGCTCAGGTGCTAAATATGCTGTTCCAACCATGGGCGACTTAATAATGTTTTTACTATCTTTATTTGAAGCAGAAGATTTATTATCGGATGCAATAGTATTATCAGATGCTTGAGACTTAATTTGTTGATAAATTTTACCTTCTGATTTTTTAACTTTATAAGTTATATTATTTTCAGAATACTCAATTTCATTTAAATTAAATTCATCTAAATAATCAGATAATTCTTTAATAATTTTTTTATCAATTTTCATTTTTTGTTTATTAATTTTTCCAAAGCATCTATTGCAAGTATATATCCAAACGAACCAAGACCGCAGATTAAACCATTAACAGCAGAACTAATCAATGATTTATGTCTAAATTTTTCTCGTTGATAAATATTAGATATGTGAACTTCAATTTTTGGAATTTTTAATAAGTTTAAAGCATCTAAAATTGCAACAGATGTATGAGTAAAAGCTGCGGCATTAATAATTAAACCATCGAATTTTTTTCTAGCCTTTTGTATTTCTGTTACAATTTCCCCTTCAATATTAGATTGAAAAAAAGTTAATTTAATACTTTTTTTCTTTCCATGAAGAATACAATTTTTTTGAATATCTTTGAGGGTTTCTTTTCCGTAAATTTTTGGTTCTCTTTTTCCTAATAAATTTAAATTAGGACCATTAATAATTTCTATATTCATAAAAAATAGAATATTGTTATAGTTTGAATATTTATTAAATCCAACATGATTAAAGTCTTATTAAATGGAAAAAATAAAACAATTGATGATAAGACTAACTTAAATCTTTTATTAAAAGAACTTTCAATAGAGTCAAATAAAGTTGCTATCGAAATTAATGGTGTTGTTGTTTCTAAAAATGACTATGAAAAAAAAATAATTAGAACAAATGATAAGATTGAAATTGTCCATTTTATAGGAGGTGGGTAATGGATGAATTTTTAATCAAAGGAAAAAAATATAAATCCCGATTAATTTTAGGCACTGGAAAATATAAGAATTTTGAGCAAACAGCCGAGGCAATTGAAGCTTCAAAAGTCGAGATTGTAACTGTAGCGGTAAGAAGAGTTAATGTCACCAATCCTAAAGAACCCATGTTAATAGATTTTATAAATCCAAAAAAGTATACCTACCTTCCAAATACCGCAGGATGTTTTAATGCAGATGAGTCTGTAAGAGTTTTAAGACTTGCAAGAGAAGCTGGTGGATGGAATCTTGTAAAATTGGAAGTGCTAGGTGACAGTGAAACATTATATCCTAATATGGTTGAAACTATAAAAGCTCTAGAGATATTAAAAAAAGAAAACTTTGATGTAATGGTTTATTGTTCAGATGACATTATATTATGTAAGCAGCTTGAAAATATGGGGGCTTGTGCAATTATGCCTCTTGGTTCACTTATTGGATCTGGAAGAGGTATTCAAAATAGATTTAACATTTCGCTAATAAAAAAAAACGCAAAAGTTCCTGTTATTGTAGATGCTGGAATAGGTTGCGCCTCTGATGCGGCTATTGCTATGGAGATTGGCTGTGATGGAGTTTTAATTAATACGGCCGTTGCAGAGGCAGATAATCCAATATTAATGGCAGAGTCTATGAGAGATGCAGTTATTGCTGGCAGAAAATGCTTCTTAGCAGGAAGAATGAAAAAAAAAAATTATGGAAGTCCATCTAGCCCAATATCAGGGATAATAGATTAGCCTCAGGCCTCTATTTTTGTTTCAGTAATTTTTTTTCTTTCACTATAAATTTTCTTCGACATCTTTTTTTTATAAGTTTTTTTAACCTTTTTTGTATCGCTTATTTTAGAATTATTATTTAATAAGCCTTTAGATGGTAATTGAATATTTTTTATTTCATCTATAATTTTTTTTTTACTATCATAAAAATTTATAGAGTAATCTTGGTTTAAAAAGTTTACATTTTCCTTAAAATTAATTTTAAATTTGTATTTATTTTTAAAAAAACTAACTTCTTTTGAATGATTTTCTTCAATTATATCAATAATTTTTTTTGCAAGTTGTATTTCAATAGTTTTAATTTTTGTTTCAGTAAATGCTTTTTCTTCAAAAATTTTAATTATTTTTAATGCAAAAGATTGAGGAGTAAGAAGTGTTTCCCATTTTAAAGAACCTTCTCTAAGACGTTGTCTAGTCATTTCTAAAAGACCAAAATTACTAATTCTTCCAAATTGAATTTTTGCTTTGTCACTTCTTAAAAATTCTCTTAAACGTCTTTCAACCATGCGTTTGTTGGAGTAATTTTCCATATCAATAAAATCTATAACTATTAATCCAGCAAGATCTCTTAGTTTAATTTGTCTTGCTATTTCTTCCGCAGCTTCAAGATTGTTTGTTAAAGCTGTTTTTTCTATGAATCTTTCTCTTGTAGATCTTCCAGAGTTTACATCTATAGATACTAAAGCTTCTGTTGGATTTATTATTATGTAACCACCTGATCTTAAATTTATTCTGCTTTCAAAAATGATATTAAGATATTTCTCAATGTTGTAATGATGAAAAATTGGAATTTTTCCCTTATATTTTTTTACATTATTTTCATGTTCAACTGAGATTTGTCTTGCGTATTTTTTAGCTAGTTCAAATGCTTTATCACCATCTACGACTATAGAGGTTATGTCTTTACTGTAAAAATCTCTTATGGAGCGTCCTATTAATTCTTGGTCTTCATAGATTAGGCTAGGAGCAATCGATCTAAGAGTTTTATTTCTTATTTCCTCCCAAATTAATAATAGAATATCTAAGTCTGTTTTAATTTCATTTTTAGTTTTGCTTGCTCCAGCCGTTCTTACAATCATTCCCATTGTTTTTGGAAGATTTAGATCAGTAATTAAATCTTTAATTCTTTGTCTATCACCTGAATTAAAAATTTTTCTAGATATTCCGCCTCCTCTAGAGGTATTTGGCATTAAAACAATGTATTTACCTGGAAGAGATATATAAGTTGTTAAAGCTGCGCCTTTTCTACCCCTCTCTTCTTTAACAATTTGGATTAAAACTATTTGTCCAGGTTTGATTACTTCTTGAATTCTGTATCTTTTGTATCTTGGAAACTTTTTAAAATTATTTTTTTCTATTTCAGAATTTACAGATGCTTCTTCAGTTAATTCATTTCCATTATTATTATTATTATTATTTTCTGTATTTTTATTGATGTCGCTTTCAAAATCGTCATCATTATTTTCAAAGCGATTTATTTTTTCATCTAAGTTTTCATCTAAATCATTTACA
>VHCA01000023.1 GCA_016882225.1 Candidatus Pelagibacterales bacterium | reverse complement strand
TAAACACAAAGTTAAAATTCTTTTGGAAGCGATTGATCAACTGAAATTCTACCTGCGCCTTTAAATAAAATTGCAATCATAACTAACATCCAAAACAATGGATATTCATAGCCACCCTTTATCCATAAAAATCCATTTTTTAAGTGAATATAAAACGTTGCAACAGCTAGAAGACCTATAAACTGTGCTGCAACTAAACGTGTTAAAAAACCAAGTGCTAATAAAATTCCTCCAACAAATTCAAGAGCACCAATATAGACAGCTAGATAATAAGCCGGTTCAAGAGAAACACTTTTAAAAAAAGCTGTTGTACTATCTAATCCGCCAAATAATTTTAAATACCCGTGAGGTATCATCATAACTCCTGCGGTAAAACGAATAAGGGGGTATGCTAAAGGCTCCAGGGCTTCATAAGTTTTTTCAAGATAGGGTATAATAAGCCTCGAATTTCTAGATACTCGCATTACGATATTTTATATTTTTATAAAAAAACAGACAAGAATAAATTTGGCGGTCAATTCAGGACTCGAACCTGAAACTCAACCTCCGCAAAGTTGCGTGATATCCGTTTCACCAATTGACCCTTAGTTAGGCTCTAACAAAAATAAACTTTTGAAATAAGCCTTCAAAGTTTTTGTACAGAAAAAGAATTATAAAAACAATCAAGAGAGAAAAAATAAGCCTAAAAAAAAGGATTCCAGATAAATGACCTCCCATAATGGACATCAAAATAGTATCCTCAATAATTGCATGTACAAGATTTAAGAAAGAAAGTGATAATAAAATGCTTTGTTTATCAATCTCTTTTGACTTAGCTTCTTTAATTAATAACCCTCCTCCAAATTGAATTCCAATAGTAAGCCCAACAATGACAACATTAATTGCCTGCTCTCCAATTCCCATAAACCTTAAGGGAACTTTAAGCATTAGCCTGATTAAGTGTTCAATGCCTATTTTTTTAAAAATATTTAAGGTTAAAACTAAAATACAGATAATTAAAAATATAAAAGCTAAATTTTTAATCTGGCCATAAAACCATTCTGTATAAGTTAAAATTAATTTAGGCTGTTCAAAAATAAGACTATATTTTTCTTCAAGAAAACCAAAAGAAGAATACAGTTTATGCAAAATTAACCCTGCAAGAAAACCTATGCTAATTCTCAAAAATGCTGCATAAAAAAAAGAAATGCCTGCAGATCTTGTAATTGCACTCTCTACAAAAATGTTATGTGCAATTAATATCACTGTCGTAATGATGGTAACTTGCGCAACGGTTAGATCTAGTCCTGGAACAATATTGATAAAGACGATAATTGCTGCATAGACATTAACAATAATTGCAGTTACCCAAATAAATCCCATTTCTGCAGGAAGTCCCATCAACTGTACAATCGGTTCAAAATATGTGGAGACGAATTTTATAAAACCTATTTCTTCTAAAATTTTTACCACAAAAACAAAAGGTATTAGAATTTTATAAAGAGGAATGCTTATATCTTTTATTTCGCTAATAATAGTTTTAAAAAAAATATTCATTCTTTTGTTTTAAAAAAATATTTTTTCATAAAACTAGTAATCAAAACTAAAACTCCAAGCAACGCTAATGGTATTGAAACTTGCGGATCAGAAAGTACGTCTAAACTTATAATATTTCCTTGCTCCATTTTCGAAAATATTCCAAATAATAAATTTACAACTATAAACGTTGCAGGAGCTCCACCAATTAAGGTTGCCATAAAAAATTTTCTAACACTCATATTAAACAGTATTGGAACTAAATGACCAACTTGAGATGGAATACCTGGAACTAATCTTAAAAACATTAAATAGGCAAAATCATTACTCTTAAAATGCTCATCAAGTTTTTGAAATTTTTCCTTAAAAAATTTAATAACTAAATCTTTTAAAAAGCTATTTGCAAACATATAAAGTAATGTTCCACCAGCCGTCCATGATACTATAAGTAAAACTGAACCTAATAATGGATTAAATATAAACCCTGCAATAATTGTTAGAATAGAACCGAAGCCTAAAATAAAAGTCCACACTAAACAAAATATAAAAAAAAGTACGGATACTAAAAAAATATTTTCATCTCTAAATTGAAAAATTTTCTGCCTATAATCTTTTACAAAATCATAATTAATATAAGAGAATGCATCATAGTAAAAAAATAAAAATGTTACCGCAGCAACTATCCCTGCATAAATAATTCCAAGTAAAATTTTAATTTTAGAAATCTGATACATTAAAAAATCTGTAACTTTTACTGTACTTGTTTTAACAATTTACCTATAAATAGCGAAATTTTTATTGTCACTATGAAAAGAACCTACCAACCAAGCAAAATAGTTAGAAAACGAAGACATGGCTTTAGAAAAAGAATGTCCAGTAAAAATGGAAGAAGGGTAATCTCAAGTAGAAGACGCAAGGGAAGAAGAAGAGTTTCGGCCTAATCGATGGCACCAGAGATACGTTTTCAAAGCTTAAAAGGAATAGATACTTTCAAAAAAATGCTATCTTCACAAAAATTTAATTCAAATTTTTTTACAATTTATTTTGATAAACGAAATGAAAAAAACAAAAATAATGATATTGCAATTAGTTTTGTATCTGCAAAAAAATTAGGAACAGCGGTTAGGCGCAACAGAATTAAAAGAAGGTTAAAAATGGCAGCATTAAAGGCAATGCGTGAGCTTAATGATTTCAATAAAAGTTACCAGTACGCTGTATTTGCAAAATCAAAAGTCTATGATGCAAATTTTGAAAACTTAGTAGAAGAATTTAAAAATAAACTTGGTTTAATTAATAATGTTAAAAAAAATTAATTGGTTTTTTTGTTCAATCATATCTTGCATTATCAAATTTTATAAATTTTTTTTATCACCTTGGTTTCAGCCATCATGCAGATTTGATCCGACCTGTTCTGAATATTTTCAGGATGCATTGAAAGAGTATGGCTTTCTAAAAGGAATGTACAAGGGAGTAATTAGGTTACTTCGATGTCATCCAATAAAATGGCTTGGTGGTAGTTTTGGATATGATCCTATAATTTCAAAAAGAAAGCATCATGGATAATAAAAACGTAATTCTAGCTGTATTTCTATCCACACTAATTCTTCTTGTGTGGGCAACCTATTTTGAAGATCCTAAAATAAAAGAAAAACGTTTTGAGGGAGAAAAAAATAAACAAACCCAAGTTACAAAACCAGAGGCAACTGGCGGGCCAAGTATGCCAAAGATTGATGCACCAAAAGTTGTAACAAGAGTTGATGCTTTAAAAGATGGAGAGAGAGTTATAATTGAAAATAACAATCTACTTGGATCAATTGTCCTTCGAGGCGCATTAATTGATGATGTTACTATAAAAAATTATAGAGAAACTATTGATAAAAAAAGTAAACAAATCACTTATTTAAATCCAAAAAAAATTAATGATGGTTACTTTGTAGAAACTGGTTGGGCTGCTAAAGGAAATGTAAAAGTTCCAGATAATAATAGTATATGGCAAATACGAGAGGGGAAAAAACTTACCCCAACCACGCCTGTTACATTAGAGTGGAATAACAGAGAAGGTTTAATTTTTTTAAAAAAAGTTGAAGTTGATGATAAGTTTTTATTTAAAATTACTGACTCAGTTAGGAGTGACAGAAGTGGAAATATTGAACTATTTCCATATTCACAAATTACCAGAAACTCAAAGCCTGCTGTTGAGGGTTTTTATATATCCCATGAAGGGCTAATTGGTGTTGTAAATAAAAACCTAAAAGAAGAAAGTTATGACACTATCCAAAAGGAAAAAAAGACATTTTCTGGAAATAACGGATGGCTTGGAATTACCGACAAATACTGGATGACAAGTATCATCCCTGAACAAGGAAAGTCATTTAATGCAGAATTTTTATTTAAGGACGGATTTAAAGTTAATTATATTTTACTAGATTCCCTTCAGCTAGGTGGACAAAAAATAATTTCATCTACTTCAAAAGTCTTTATAGGAGCTAAGGAGGTTCACGTCATCGATGGTTATTCTGAAAAAGAAAAAATTGAACGTTTCGATCTTGCAATAGATTGGGGATGGTTTTATTTTATTACTAAGCCATTATTTTTTTTAATTGATTACTTTTTTAAACTTGTTGGAAACTTTGGCGTAGCAATTATACTTTTAACAGTTGTTGTTCGTATCGTAATTTATCCCCTTGCAGATTACTCATTTAAATCTATGGCTAAAATGAAGGTTTTGCAGCCTGAGATGCTTCGAATTAAAGAATTATACAAAAACGATGTTAAGAAAACGCAAACTGAGATGATGGCTTTATACAAAAGAGAGAAGGTAAACCCTTTATCCGGATGTATTCCAATCATTCTGCAAATTCCTATCTTCTTTGCGGTTTATAAAATGCTTTTTGTGACAATCGAGATGAGGCACGCTCCATTTTTTGGTTGGATTAAAGATTTATCTGCTGCGGACCCAACATCTATTTTTAATTTATTTGGCCTTATCCCTTGGAATCCGCCAACCTTTTTAATTATTGGTGTTTGGCCAATTTTAATGGGCGTGACCATGTATATTCAGCAGAAATTAAGTCCTGCACCACCTGATCCAATTCAAGCTAAAATTTTTGCTTTTTTTCCTTTAATGTTAACCATTTTACTTGCTTCTTTTCCTGCAGGATTAGTTGTGTACTGGACTGTGAGTAACGTGCTTACCATGTTGCAACAATGGATCATTTTAAAAAGAACTAAAGTTAAAACTGTTTAATGGATATAAAGTCATTTTGGCCTGAAGCCGGGCCGTCCATCGACGAAGCGGCTGCTTATATAAAGAAATATAAAAACAAAGAAATTATTTTAAAATATGGAGGTCAGGTAATGTCTGACCAAAATCTATCTAAAGCATTTGCCCAAGATGCTGCCATACTTAGAAAACTTGAAATAAATGTTGGTGTTATCCATGGGGGCGGTCCGCAAATTAAAAGACAACTTGATGAAAAAAAAATTGAGAGCAAATTTATAGATGGTCTTAGGGTAACTGACAGACAGACTATTGATGTGGTTGAGGATGTTTTGTGTAATGAAATTAATCCAGATCTTAGAGACTCTATTATAAAATTTGGATCAACTGCAGAGTCCCTTACACCAAAAAATCATTCAGTAATTAATGTGGATGGGCCAATTAGCAAAGATCTTGGTTACGTTGCAAATCCTAAGAAAATTAATACTTCAATAATCAAAACTTTATTTAAAAAAAAAATAATTCCAGTAATTTCTCCAATTGGAAAAGACATAGCAGGTCAAATCTACAATATTAATGCAGACACAGCGGCTGGTTTTGTTGCAAGTGAAATTAAAGCTGAACGATTACTGCTCATGACAGATGTACCTGGAGTTAATGATAAAAGTGGAAAACTAATATCAGAACTTTCAATACCAAAGGCACTACAATTGATTGATAATGGTACAATAACAGGTGGTATGATACCTAAAATTAAAACATGTATTCACGCAATTGAAAGTGGTGTGAATGGTGTGGTTATTATTGATGGAAGAAAAGCACATGCCGTTCTTTTTGAGCTGTTCTCAAACATTGGTGCCGGAACTCTAATTATAAAATAATGGATAGTTTAAAAAAAGTTAAATACTGGATATTTGATTTGGATAATACTTTATACCCCTCATCTACAAACCTTTTTTCAAAAATTGATAAATTAATGGCAACATTCATTATCGATAAACTTAACGTTACACATCAAGAAGCTATGCAGATGAAAAATGATTATTTTAGAAAACATGGAACAACTTTAAATGGATTAATTAAAAATCACAAAATAGATCCACACGATTTTTTAGAATTTGTTCACAACATCGACTACAGTTTTTTAAAAAAAAATACCAAACTAAATGATCAAATAAAATGCCTGCCTGGAGAAAAAATTATTTTTACTAATGGATCCAAAAAACATGCTGAACGTGTAATTGAAACTTTAGAAATTGAAAAAAATCAATTTTCAATATTTGATATTGTTGACTCCGATTTTATTCCTAAACCTGAAAAGAAACCTTATGAAAAACTTATCTCACAATTTAGGATTATTCCTGAACAAAGTATATTTATTGAGGACATTGCAAGAAACTTAAGACCCGCACATGAACTTGGCATGCAAACCGCATGGTTAATTAATAGTGATGAATGGGCAAGTGAAGGTCATGGCGAAGATCATATTCATTATAAAATAAATAAACTGGAAGATTTTCTAGAAAAATGTAATTTGCTAATTCAATAGCAAATGTCGACTGAAGATATCATTAACCAGGCTTGGGAACAGAGATCAAATACTTCCAAAAATTCGGATAAATCTATTATTAATGCAGTAACATCAACGTTAGATTTGCTTGATAGCGGTACATTAAGAGTATCTGAAAAGAAAAATGGTGTTTGGCATACACATCAATGGATTAAAAAAGCAATCCTCTTAAGTTTTAGAGTGTTTGATAACAAAATGATTAAAGGTCCTTATTACTCGTGGTTCGATAAAGTTGATGGAAAAACATTTAATTGGACTGAGGATAAATTCTTAAAGAGCAACTTTAGAGCAGTTCCAAATGGAGTTGTTAGAAAGTCTGCATACATTGGGAAAAATGTTGTGCTTATGCCGTCGTTTGTAAATGTTGGAGCTTATGTTGATGATGGAACTATGATTGATACTTGGGCTACCGTTGGCTCTTGTGCTCAGATTGGAAAAAATTGTCATATTTCTGGCGGAGTTGGAATTGGTGGCGTTCTTGAACCTCTTCAAGCAAACCCGGTAATTATCGAAGATAATTGCTTTATTGGAGCAAGATCAGAAGTTGCAGAAGGCGTAATTGTCGGTGAGGGATCTGTTCTTTCTATGGGAGTTTATGTAGGAGCATCAACAAAGATTATTGATAGAAAAACTAATAAAATAATATTCGGAAATATTCCTCCTTACTCAGTTGTTGTTCCTGGATCACTTCCAGGTGATGATAAAACAAAGCCTAATCTTTATTGCGCTGTGATTGTGAAAACAGTAGATGAAAAAACTAGAAGCAAAACTTCAATAAATGAATTACTAAGAGATTAGATGGCAGTTCTAAGTGAAGTTACTATCGCTAGAGATCTTGTTCGTTGCAAGAGTGTTACTCCAAAAGATGATGGAGCAATTGGAGTTGTTCATAAGTATTTAAAAAAACTTGGTTTCAAATGTGAAATCATGGAGTTTCAAAAAAAAGGAACAGTTAAAATCAAAAATCTTTACGCAAAAATTGGAAACTCAAAACCAAATTTTTGCTTTGCAGGTCACACTGATGTGGTACCAGCAGGTGACATAAAGTCTTGGAGTGTAAATCCTTTTGGAGGAGCCATTAAAAATAATAAAATAATTGGAAGAGGAATAAGCGATATGAAAGGTGCAATTGCCTGTTTTATTGCAGCATGCAGCAAATATTTAAATACTCACGGAACACCTTATGGCTCAATAAGTTTATTAATAACAGGAGATGAAGAAACCGTTGCAATTAACGGAACAAAGCCTGTGATTGAGAAGCTAAATAGAAGAGGAGAAAAAATTGATTTTTGTCTTGTTGGTGAGCCAACAAATTTAAATACATTAGGTGAAATGATTAAAATTGGAAGACGTGGTAGCATGACTGGATCCCTCACGGTTTATGGAATTCAAGGCCATGTTGCTTATCCAAAAGAATCTATAAATCCAACCACAACATTAGTAAAAATATTAAATACTATTAAAAGTTTAAAACTAGATAATGGAAATAAAGACTTTCAACCTTCAAACTTGGAAGTTGTAAAAATTTCAATCGACAACACTGCAGATAATGTAATTCCTGCAGAAGCCAAGGCAACTTTTAATATTAGATTTAATAATAAACACACTTCAAACTCACTAAAAAAAAAACTTAATAAAATTTTCTCTACAGTTTGTAAGAACAATAAAACTAGATATGCAATTAAGTATTATGTTTCAGGTGATGCTTTTATAACAAATGCAAACTCAACCGTAGACATGGTTAAAAATGTTATAAAAAAACATACTAAAAGAAATCCTGTTCTCTCAACTTCTGGTGGGACATCAGATGCAAGATTTATTAGAAAAGTTGCACCTTGTATGGAATTTGGGCTTACAACAAAAACAATTCATCAAGTAGATGAAAATGCAAAAATTACCGACCTTAAAAAATTAAAAGATATTTATACTGAAATTTTAGAAAATTATTTTTAGTGAAGACTTGTATTTTCACTTCTAATTCCTCTTTAAACCATGATACAGGACAAGGACACCCCGAGTGTCCTGAACGAATATCATCAATTATTAAAGGTATTAAACAAATAAAGTCTCCAAACTTAACATGGAAAACTGCAACTGAAGCAGACCAATACTTTATAGAACTTACTCATAGTAAATCATATGTAAAAAAAATTAATGCGTCATTTCCAAAGGACGAACTTAAATATCTTGATGGAGATACAATCATATCTCCAGGAAGTAAAAAGGCTGCTTATGAGGCAGCAGGGTCAATAATGAGTGCAATCGACGGAATATTCAAAAAAGAATTTAATAACGCCTTTTGCGTTATAAGACCTCCTGGTCATCACGCTGAGAAAGAAAAGCCGATGGGATTTTGTATATTTAATAACGTTGCAGTTGGAGGAGTATATTTAATTGAAAAATATAAATTGAATAAAATTGCAATCATCGATTATGACGTACATCATGGTAATGGAACGCAGGATATTTTTTATGAAAATAATAAAGTACTCTATATCTCCTCACACCAATTTCCTTTTTATCCTGGAACAGGATCAAAAGAAGAAAGAGGAAAATATGACAATATATTCAACATTCCTCTAGAAGCTGGAACGTCATCATCTTTATTTTTAAAAGAATATGAAAAAGTTTATGAAAAACTTAGAGTATTTAAACCTGAATGCATTCTACTATCGTCAGGATTTGACGCGCATAAAGACGATCCACTCGCAAACATTAACCTTGAGTCAAAAGATTTTTATACACTTACAAAAAATTTTTTATCCCTTGCACAGGAGCTTTGTGATGGAAAACTTATATCTATTCTTGAAGGTGGATATAACTTAAATGCAATTCAAGAAAGCGCCAAATTTCACGTTGAAGCTTTACTGGGGCAATAATTAATACTCAACTTTTTCAAGATAAAGACCGTGCGAAGGTGCGGGAGGGGCGCAGTTTGAACGATTCTTAGATTCTAAAACCATTTTAAGTTTTTCCTTATTCCATTTTTCCTCCCCAACATATTTAATGCATCCCATCATCGAGCGTACTTGTTGCTGAAGAAAAGATTGCGATATAAATTTAAAATCAATCATCTCTCCATTTTGATACATTAAAATATTATCTATCGTTCTAATTGGCGATGTTGCTCCACAACTTGCTGAGCGGAATGTTGAAAAATCAAAAGTTCCAATTAAAACTGTTAGTGCATCTTTCATTGAATTTTCATTTAGTTTTTTTTTAATATACCAAGCTTTATTTTTAAAAATTGAGGGTGGAGAATCTCTGTTTAAAATAGAATATTTATAGGTTCTCTTTTTTGCACTCCGTCTTGCATCAAAATTATTATCTACTTTTGAAGCGTCTAAAATACTTATTAATTCATCTTTCAAATGAAAATTTAACGCGTCTTTGATTTCTTCATTCCTTAATTCTTTATCAATATCAAAATGAAAAACCTGCCCTGTTGCATGAACACCAGCATCAGTTCGTCCTGCACCAGTAATTACTATGCTGGTATTTAAATATTTTTTTAAGGACTCTTCGATTGCTTGCTGAACTGATCTGCCATTTAATTGTCTCTGCCAGCCAACAAAATTAGTTCCATCATACTCCACAACACACTTATATCGCAACATCAGAATAATTTTGAGCTTTTTGGAATTTTAAATCCTAGTAAAAAATCTTTTTTATCTTGAATCTTTTTTCCTGGTCTTTGAATTTTTAAAATTTCAACTGAACCTTCTTTACATCCAATCACAAGATCATCATTCAGCGCTTGTCCAATATTTCCTGTTAAAATGTGTTTTTTTATTTTCCAAATTTTAATTTTTTCTCCCTTATAATTTATAAATGCACCTGGAGCTGGACTTAAAGCATTAACATGTCTGACAATCTCAGATGGTTTTTTGTTCCAATGTATTAGTTCATCCTCTTTAGTAATTTTTTTAGCATAAGTTGCTTTACTATGATCTTGCTCCATAAATTTATCTGTATTTTTTTCAATCATGTCTAAGGATTTCATTATCAAATCAGCTCCAAGTTTTGATAAAATCGAGCCTACCTCTCCATAGTCCTTTGTGTCGTCAAGAGTAACTTTTTCAGTTAACAATACTGGTCCAGAATCTAATTCTTTACCAATTTTCATAATGGATACACCTGTTTCTTTATCACCATTCATAATAGCTCTTTGTATGGGTGCTGCTCCTCTCCATTTTGGAAGTATTGAACCATGAATGTTAATAAACCCATGAGGAAGAGCCTCTAAAAAATTTTCTGGAATAATTTGTCCGTACGCAACCACAATTGCAATATCTGCTCTAAGATTTTTTAAGAATTCTAATTCCTCTTTTGCTTTTAGCGAAGATGGTGTGTGAACTTGAAGATTGTTTTTTTCTGCAAATACATGAATTGGTGTTTTTTCAACCAACATTCCCCTTTTAGATTGTTTTGGTGTTTGAGAATAAACTTTTACAATCGTATGGCTGCTTTTTAATAATATATCTAACGTTGGAATTGCAAAATCTGGCGTTCCCATGAAAATTATTTTTAAGCTCATGGTGGCTATATCGCTACTTTATCAACGTTCGACTCTTTTTCTTTTTTAAGCTTGATAAGTTTTTTGATAATAAAAGATTTTTTTAATTTAGATAAATAATCAATAAATAAAATCCCATTTAAATGATCAATTTCATGTT
>VHCA01000022.1 GCA_016882225.1 Candidatus Pelagibacterales bacterium | reverse complement strand
CTATGGCTGCCTGAATCGGAATTTGAAACTGATGTTTTGGTATAAGTTCTTTTAATCTTTCACATATTAATCTACCTTGCTTCATTGCAAAATCTTTATGTATTACCATCGACAATGCATCTACCGGTTGTTCATTAACTAATATACTTAACTTTATTAAATCACCTTCTCTATAATCTGAAATTTCGTAATCAAAGCTAGCGTAGCCACTTGAAATTGATTTAATACGGTCATAAAAATCAAAAACAACTTCATTAAGTGGAAGTTCATAACTTAAAACAGCTCTGTTTCCTGAATAACTTAAATTTTTTTGAATTCCTCTTTTTTCCTCACAAAGTTTTAGAATACTTCCTAAGTATTCATCTGGAGAGATTATGGTTGCCTTAATCCATGGCTCTTCAATTGATTTTATATAATTAGGCTCTGGCATGTTTGCAGGATTTTGAAGATCCATTTCTCCACCATCATTTTTTTTTATTTTATAAACAACACCTGGAGTAGTTGTTATAAGATTAAGGTCATACTCACGTTCAAGTCTTTGGACAATAATTTCAAGATGAAGAAGTCCTAAAAACCCACATCTAAATCCAAGTCCAAGTGCAGCAGAATTTTCAGGTTCATAGACAAAACTTGAGTCATTTAATCTAAGTTTTGCAAGACTATCTCTTAGTGAATTAAAATCATTACTATCCATTGGAAATAGTCCACAAAACACAACTGGCTTGCTTGGTTTAAATCCTGGAAGTGGGTTTGATATAGGTTTTTGGTAGTCGGTAATAGTATCTCCAATCTTTGTCTCAGATAATTCTTTAATTCCAGTAACAATAAATCCTATTTCACCAGGGCCTATTAAATCTTTATCTTTGGCTTTTGGCGTAAAAATACCAACTTTTTCAACTTCGTGTTTTTTATTTGAGGACATCATTAAAATATTCATTCCCTTTTTTATTTCTCCATCAATAACTCGAACTAGAATTACAACTCCTAAATAACTGTCGTACCAACTATCAATTAACAAAGCTTTTAACTTTTCATCTCTTTTTCCCTTCGGTGAAGGTAATCTTTCAATGATAGACTCTAAAATCTCTTCAACACCTTCTCCTGTTTTACCAGAAGCTTTTAAAGCTTTTGATGTATCTAAACCTATGACATCTTCTATTTGTTTCTTAACTCTGTCCACGTCTGATGCTGGCAAATCAATTTTATTAAGTACAATTATTATTTCGTGCTTGTTATCGATTGCTTGATAAACGTTAGCAAGAGTTTGAGCTTCAACACCTTGGCTGCTATCCACAATTAAAAGAGAACCCTCACAAGAAGCAAGGGATCTATTTACTTCATAGCTAAAGTCAACATGACCGGGTGTGTCTATAATATTTAAAATATAATCTTTATTATTTTTTTTTGACTTATAATTTAATCTTACCGTTTGGGCTTTGATAGTAATACCTCTTTCTCTTTCTATCTCCATAGAATCTAAAACTTGATCAACCATCTCCCTATCTGTTAGACCTCCGCATTTTTGAATTAATCTATCTGCAAAAGTAGACTTCCCGTGATCAATATGGGCAATTATTGCAAAATTTCTTATATTTTCTATAGGTACCATTTAAGATCTTAAAGTAGCTTTAAAAGATCCCTCTAAAGTATTAATTATTTTTTTACTTATTTCATCAATTTCTTTTTCAGCTAATGTTTTTTCATTGGATTGAAATTCAAAGTTTAAAGCAACAGATTTTTTATTTTTTTCTACATTCTCTCCATCAAAAACATCAAAAACTCTAATTTTTTTTATTATATCTTCATTTAACTTTTTTAATTCAAAAATAATATTTCCAACTTCAGTTTCTTTATCAATAATAAAAGAAAAATCTCTTTCTACTTTCTGGTAATTGGAAATTTGAAATTTATTTTTAAATTTATTTTTTTGAAGAATGCTTTCAATATTATTTAAAAATAACTCAAATCCAAAAACTGGACTAATTTTTATATCTAAATCTTTTAAAATCTTTGGACTGAATTCTCCAAATGAAGCTATTAGAAAATTATTAGAATTATAGTTTAATTTGCAAGATTTAGCTGGATGATAAAAAGTATCCTCTGTTTGATTAATTAATAAATCTTTTTCTAAAAAACCATTTTCAATTAATGCTTTGAATACATAATTTTTTATATCGTAAAAGCTTACTTCTTTATTCTTATCAATCCAACTCTTCTCATTTAATTTTCCAGATTGGATTCCTGCTAAAATTAAACTTTGATCTCCAGGTTTATTAGAAGAAAAAACTGGACCACATTCAAATATTTTTTGATTATAAAAATTTCTATTTATATTATTTCTTAAATGAGAAAAAAGATTAGAAAATAATGAGGATCTTAAATAGTTCTGATCGCTCGAAATAGGATTTTTAAGATAGAGATTTTTATTTTCATCTTTAAAAATAGTATCAACTTTAGAATCTGTAAAAGAATACGTTATAGTTTGAAAAAAGCCTTGATTTGCAATTGATCTTAAAAAACTTCTTTGAATTTTTTGACCAAAACTCAAAATATCCTTTTTTACAGTTCCTTGATTTGGCTCGATAAGCTTAATTTTATCATAACCTTTTATTCTTATAATCTCTTCTACAACATCAATATCTTCAACTATATCTGGTCTCCAACTTGGAACTTCTAAATTTAATGTCTCTTTTTTTAAATTTATTCTAAAGCCAAGTTTTTTAAGTATATCTATAGCTTCCTTTACAGTGATAGGTATTCCTATAATCTTTGAAAATTTAGATAAATTAAAAATTATCTTTCTCGGGTTAAAAATCTTTTCTCCGGAAATTAGTACGTTACTTATTTTTCCACCACATATTTCCTGAATTAGTTTTGCAGCAAGTTGTGATCCATAAACCATCATATTTTTATCAACTCCCCTTGCAAATCTAAAGGAAGCGTCTGAGTTTATTCCAAGTTTTTTTGAAGTCTTTGAAGTTAAGGATGGCTCAAACAGCGCTGACTCAATTAAAATATTTTTACTCTTTTCAGAAACTCCTGTTGATGCTCCACCAATTATTCCTCCTAGGCCAAGTATTTTATCTTTATCTGTTATTAAACAGTTACCTTCTTCAAGCTTATATTCTTTATCATCTAGGGCATTAAATTTTTCATTTTTTTTTGACAGTCTTACTATGACGTGTTTTTTTGATATTTTATCTGCATCGTATGCATGTAGTGGTCTGTTTAAATCAATCATAATATAATTGGTAATATCAACTATTGCTGAAATAGGACGAAGGCCAACTGATAAAATTTTATCTTTTAACCACTTTGGACTTTCTATATTTTTAACTCCTTCTATGTAGCAATAGGAAAAAGCTGAACAGCCTGAATTTTTTTCTATAGTTACTTTAAAAGGATTTTTTATTTTATTCTTAATATCTATTTTTTTTATTTCTTTTAATGACCCTAATCCCTTAGCTGAAAGATCTCTTGCAATTCCATAAACCCCTAAACAATCAGATCTATTTGGTGTTACTGAAATATCTATAAGCGGTTCATTGTTTGAAGAAAAAAAACTTTCACCAATTTTCTTATTTTTACTTAATTCTATTATTCCTGAACTTTCTTCAGAAATATTAAGTTCAGATTCGCTACAAAGCATTCCGTTTGACTCAATACCTCTAATATTTGTGATTTTTATTTTTAACTGATTTTTAGGAATAATTGCACCAGGTGAGGCAAAAACCGTGAATAGACCATCTCTTGCATTATTTGCTCCACAAACAACTTGAACAACACGCTTTCCGGTATCAACCTCGCAAACTTTTAATTTATCTGCATTAGGATGCTTTGATGCTTTTAAAATTTTTGCAACTTTAAAAAAACTTTCTCCACCTTTATCTATATTTTCAACTTCTAGACCAATTTCGTTTAAAGTTTTTTCAATTTGTTCTAATGTTGCACTAGTTTTTAAATGGTCTGATAGCCAAGACTTTGTAAACTTCATTTACCAAAACCTCTATAACTTGCTGGTATGTCTAATGGATTAAAACCAAAATGGCTTAGCCACCTTATATCGCTTTCAAAAAAAGATCTTAAATCGTTTATGCCGTATTTAAGCATGGCGAGCCTATCTATGCCCATCCCAAATGCATATCCCTGATATAAAGATGGATTTACTTTGCAATTTCTGAGAACGTTTGGATGAACCATTCCACATCCTAGAATTTCTAGCCACTTATTTCCTTCTCCAATTATAATTTCTCCATCTTTAATTTCATAGCCGATATCAACCTCAGCAGATGGTTCGGTAAAAGGAAAATGCGATGGTCTAAATCGCATTTTAATTTTATCAACATTGAAAAATTTTTTAATGAAATAATCTAAAACTCCTTTCAGATGACCCATATTAATATCTTTATCAATATGTAATCCTTCTACCTGATGAAACATTGGGGTATGAGTTTGATCGCTATCACATCTATAAGTTCTTCCTGGTGCAATTATTTGATAAGGAGGTTTCCCAGATAACATTGTTCTTATCTGAACGGGCGACGTATGAGTTCGAAGAAGTATATTTTTATCCTCAGTTAAATAAAAAGTATCATGCATATCCCTTGCTGGATGATGTTCTGGAGTATTAAGTGCCGTAAAGTTATTAAACTCTGTCTCCAGGTCTGGACCTTCGGCAACAGAAAAACCTATTTCACCAAATATTGCTGTAACTTCATCAATTACTTGAGTGACTGGATGAATTTTTCCAAATTCAATTGGTCTTCCTGGTAAAGAAATATCTATTCTTTCAGAAGATAACTTTTCTTGAATTTCTTTTCCTTGTAGTTCGTTTAGTTTTTTCTCTATTAATGAATTTATATGATCCTTTGCTTTATTAAGTTTTAAAGCAAAATTTTTTCTATCTTCGCCTTGTAAGTTTGGTATTTTTTTAAAAAGATCAGTAAGTTTTCCTTTTTTTCCTAAAAATTCAGATTTAATTAAATCTATTTTTTCTAAGACACTTACATTTTCAATTTTTGAATCAAAATCTTTTCGTATAGATAAAATTTCATCCATTAACTTAACTAAAGTAATTAGCTTAGGGAGGACTGTACCTTTTTTACAATAGATTTAAAAGCCTGTGGATTTTTATAAGCTAGATCAGCTAGTATTTTTCTATCAATATTTATTTTTGATTTATTTAAACCATTAATAAATCTGGAATAAGTTAATCCTTCCTCTCTTACTCCAGCATTAATTCTTTGTATCCAAAGTGATCTAAAATTCCTTTTCTTTAATTTTCTACCCTTATAAGAATACTGTAGTGATTTATCTAAGGCTTGCTTTGCAATTCTAATAGTATTTTTTCTTCTACCATAAAAACCTTTAACAGCTTTATAAACTTTTTTATGTCTTGCGTGACTTGTTACACCTCTTTTAACCCTAGACATTTTATCCTCTTAAACTATTTGGCATATAAGACTTTACAAGTTTCTCATCTGATCTAGACATAATCGTCATTCCTCTTTGTCTTCTAATTTGAGAATTACTTCGCTTAATCATATTATGTCTTTTATTTGCTTGAGGCATTTTTACTTTGCCAGTTGCTGTTATTCTAAATCTTTTTTTTGCACTACTTTTTGTTTTAACTTTGTACATAAGATTTGCGCCTTATACTTTGAATAAATATCAAAAACAACTAGTTAGATTATTATTTTGCTGGCTGAATTACTAGGGTCATCTGCATACCAGCCATTTTAGGTGATTGCTCAACTTTACCTTTAAGCTTCAAGTCTGTTATAATTTTACTTGCAAGATCCTCAGCTAATTTTAAATGCTGCATCTCTCTTCCTTTAAGCTTTATAGTAAATTTTACCTTATCTCCCTTTAACAGGAATTTTTCTGTTGCGCGCATTTTAAAATCATAATCATGCTTTTCCGTACCTGGTCTAAGTTTAATTTCTTTAAGAACAGAAACTTTTTGTTTTTTTTTTGCTTGGTTAGCTTTCTTTTGAAGGTCATATTTAAATTTTCCATAGTCTGTAATTTTACAAACAGGAGGTTTTGTCCCTGCTGCAATTTCAATTAAATCAAGACCCTGTTCTCTGGCAGAAATTAAAGCGTCATTGATTGGAACGATTCCTAGGTTTTGACCATCGCTATCAATCAATTGTACTTCGGTTGCTCTTATAAATTCGTTTACTCTTGGACCTGATCTCTTGCTAGAATTAGCTTGTGAGTAATTGCTTCTATTATTATTTTGGAAATTCTGATTAATGACTTAACTCCTGAATTGTAGGTACAGAACAATCTTTCATCATGAGATCCATAGCTTTATGAATAGATAAAGTTTCTTGTTTTTCATCCCCCAACTTTCTAATTGTAACTGAATTATCTTTTTCTTCTTGAGCTCCGCAGATCATTAAATAAGGGATTTTAGAGATAGAGTGTTCTCTAACTTTGTAGTTAATCTTTTCACTTTTAAGATCAATAATATTCCGTATTTTGTTTTTATTTAATTCATTAGATATTTTTTTTGCATAATTGTCAAAGTTTTCAGAAATTGGAAGTACTGCAACTTGTACAGGTGAAAGCCATGAGGGAAGCTTTCCAGCATAATTTTCTATTAAAATTCCGATAAATCTTTCTAAAGATCCAAACAAAGCTCTATGCAACATTACAGGATGTTTTTTTATACCATCTTGGTCTACATAAAATGCCTCCAATCTTTGTGGAAGATTAAAGTCAACTTGAAGTGTGCCACATTGCCAGTCCCGACCTATGGAGTCTTTTAAAACAAATTCAATTTTCGGACCATAGAATGCGCCTTCACCTTTGTTTATAGAGTATTTTAGTTTAGTTGCTTTAACAGCTTCTAATAATGCTTTTTCAGCTTTATCCCATAATCTATCGTCCCCAACTCTCTTTGCGGGTCTATCTGAATATTTAAGTAAAACATTTTCAAAACCAAATGCCTTATAAATTCCTAAAATTAATTTTGTAACTTTTAATGTCTCTTCAGTTATTTGATTTTCAGTACAAAAAATATGCGCATCATCTTGTGTAAAGGATCTAACTCTCATCAATCCGTGTAAAGATCCTGATGTTTCATAGCGATGAACTCTTCCAAATTCAGATAACTTTAGTGGTAAATCTCTGTAACTTTTTAGACCTTGATTAAATACTTGGACACAACCAGGGCAGTTCATTGGTTTTATAGCAAACACCCTCTCATCTGGGGTTGTGGTTGTATACATATGCTCCTGAAATTTTTCCCAGTGACCACTTTTTTCCCAAAGGCTTTTATCTAATATCTCTGGTGTGTTTATCTCTTTATATCCACTAATTAATTGTTGATGTCTCATAAAATCAATTAAAGACTGAAAAAGCTGCCATCCCTTTTCGTGCCAAAAAACAGATCCTGGACTCTCTTCTTGGAAATGAAAAAAATCTAAAACTTTTCCAAGTTTTCTATGGTCTCTTTTTTCTGCTTCTTCAAGGCGTTTTAAATAATCGTCAAGCTCGTCTTTGCTTCTCCACGAGGTTCCATAAATTCTTTGAAGCATTTCATTTTTTGAGTCTCCTCTCCAATAAGCTCCTGCTATTTTAGTAAGTTTGAATGCTTTACTAATTTTTCCAGTACTTGAAAGATGTGGTCCTCTACAAAGATCATGCCATTTTCCATGATAATAAATGGAAATTTCCTCATTTTTTGGAATGCTTTCAATAATCTCAGCTTTATAGTGTTCTCCAATTTTTTTAAAATGATCAATGGCTTTTTTTCTATCCCACACTTCTCTTGTTGTAATTTCGTTACGACTTATTATCTCAAGCATTTTTTTTTCAATCTTTTCTAAATCATCTTCAGTAAAAGGTTTTTTTCTTGAAAAATCGTAATAAAAACCATTTTCTATAACCGGACCAATGGTTACCTGCGTATCTGAAAAAAGCTCCTGCACAGCCATAGCAAGAATATGCGCTGTATCATGCCGGATAACCTCCAAACCCCTATCATCCTCTTCAGTAATTATTTCAACTGTTGCATCTTTTGAAATCTCTGAACTTAAATCTTTGAGATGATTATCAACTTTTATAACTAAAGCCTTTTTAGCAAGAGATGTGCTAATTTTTTTTGCTATATCTAACCCTGTTACTTTTTCTGAAAATGAAATTTTTTTTCCATCAAGAAGAGTTATGTTAACCATATAAACTTTTAATTAAACCAATGACTTGTAAATTTCTAGTGTTTTAGAACACATTTCTGTTACATTAAATTTTTCAATTACTCTTTCTCTAGCATTTTTACAAATTCTATCTAATTCTGACTTATCTAACTTTTTAATCATTAATAAAGACTCTATCAAACTTTGTTCATTCTCTGATTGAAACAAAAACCCTGTAACTTTGTTTTGCACTGTATCAACTGATCCTCCAATATTACTTGCTAGAACAGGTTTTTCCATAGCCATTCCTTCAACGACTACTCGACCAAATGCCTCTGGCTCTATGGATGCTGAAAGAACTAAATCTGATGCTAAATAAGCTGAGGGCATATGACTTTCGTGATTAATTAACTTAACGTTATTTTGTAAGAAATTTTCATTAATAATTTTTGTAAGATTATTTTTGTATTCCTCTCTACCTTGATTATCTCCTAAAATAACTGAATTGATATTATTTAATAAATTTTCATTTTTCATTTTTACAAGAGTTTTTAAAAAAAACATTTGTCCCTTCCAATTCGTCAAACGACCAGGAAGTAAGATTAAAAAGTTATTATTTAATCCCCATCTTTCTCTAATATTTTCCTTACTCTCTATATTAATATTGTTCTTATTAAAAAAATGAACATCAATTCCTCTTTCAATAATATAAATTGGAATCTTAACTGAATAGTTAGATTTTATATGATCAGATATAAATTTTGATCCAGCAATGACACCATCACCCTTTAACATTATTGAGTTGTAAAATTTTTTTAAAGAATTGCTAAAGTTATAGGTACCATGAAAGGTTGAAATCATTTTAGTCTTTGTAAACTTACAAGCATAATAACAAGACCAAGCAGGAGCTCTGCTTCTTACATGAACAATATTTATGTTAAGCTTTTTTATAAAAAAAATTATTAAAAAAATGTTTAAAATTATTAAAATTAAATTTTTTGAATGAACAGGTAGTTTTATGACTTTAATTTTATTTAAATCTAAAAAACTTAATTGTCTACCACCATTACAAATAATGGATGAAAAATGACCATGAGCTTCTATATACCTTGCGATATCTTTACAACCTGTCTCCGCACCCCCAAAGTCTAATTTTGGAATAACTTGAAGCAACCTAACTTTTTTATCCATTATATAAATATGTTATATTTACAATAATTCAGATGCAAAATTTTTTTCAAATCGATAACTTTAAAAAAATTCACTATCAAAAATTAGAATATAACAAAACTATTTCTATCGTTTTCCTTCATGGACTTATGTCAGATATTGAAAGCAAAAAGGCTAAATTTTTAAAAAAGCTTTGCAAAAAACTAAAAATAAACCTTCTACTTTTTGAGTACTCGGGTCATGGAAAGTCCTCCGGAGACTTTACTGACTTTAGTATTAAAGACTGGATAGAAGAAACAAAATCTACAGTTAGTAGCTTAGTTAATACGAAAAAAATTATTTTCATAGGTTCGTCCATGGGAGCTTGGATTGCAATTAATATTTTAAATTATTTTAAAAAAAAAATTATTGGACTTATTACTATTGGTGCTGCACCAGACTTTACTGAAGAATTAATATGGAAAAAACTTCCACATCAAGAGAAGAAAAAAATCTTAAACGGAAAAATTTTTAAACTTTATAGTAACTATGATAATTATTATCCCATCACAAAAAAATTTATTCTAGACGCTAGAAACTACCTGGTCTTAAAAAAAAAATTTGAACTTCAATTTCCAATATTTTTATTTCATGGATCAAAAGATGAGTCTGTTCCTCTTAAGTATTCTATTCAACTACTTAAAAATCTAATTTCGAAAAAAATTTATCTTAATATTATCAATGAGGGTGATCATTCATTATCAAAAAAAAATGATTTATTTCAAATTGAACAATCAATTATAAAAATTATTAAAAATAGAATTTAACCCTTCTTTGTATGAAGGATATTTCAATTTTACCTTAAAATTAAATATTATTTTTTTATTTGATACTTTTTTAGAGTCCTTAAAGAAAACATTAACATTAGAGCTTTTAAAATTTTTTTTATTTATTAAAAATTTGTAATTCACATTAAGTAGCTTGCAACCATACTTCACTACATCGGAATACTTGCTAGGTTTATTATCTGAAACATTATAAATCTCCCCTGGTTTAGAGAATTTTAAAGATTTAAAAATAATATTTGCAATATCCTCCACATGTATTCTTGAAATATATTGATCTTTAAATTTTAAAATATTTAAATCATTTCTTATAATTCTTTCTAAAACATTTGTTTCGTTTGAATAAATTCCAGAAAGTCTGAAGACTCTAACTGGCAAATCATAAAATTTAAATAAACGTAACCATTCATTTTCTGCAATTATTCTATTAATTCCAACTTTGGTATTTGTTAAGAGTCTACTGTCTTCACTTACATACTTTCCGTAATGATTGCCGTAGACACTTGTTGAAGAAAGATAACCAATCCAATTTATTTTTTTTTGTTGACTTAATATTTTCTTAAAATTTTCTAAAACTAAATCTTTATGATTTTTGGGTGGTATAGATATAAGAATATGAGTTGCGTTCTCTAACTCTGATAAGATTTTTTTATCATAAGTAAAATTAGAAAAAAAATAGCTTTTAAATTTTATATTTTGAAATTTATGGTCTAATGTTTTTTTTGTATTTGTAGTGATTAATTTAAAATTTTTTTTTTCTAACAATAATTTTTTAACAAAATACCGTGCAACTTGTCCAAATCCAAAACAGAATAGCTTCACAAAATTAACTTGCTTGATCTTTAAGAT
>VHCA01000021.1 GCA_016882225.1 Candidatus Pelagibacterales bacterium | reverse complement strand
CACCAAAAATTTTAAGCAACTTGTTTTCAATGGCTGCATTTTTAAACTCTTTTGTGGATGCAATGGTTTTAAAATTTTTAGGTAATTTATCAACTACATCAGTATGACTCATCCAAACTTGTGTAGTGTTATTTTTTAAAAAAAAATTTTTTGTTAATTCGGAAGATTTATGTTTGTAAAGAATGTTTTTACCAAACTCACTTTTATTTTTATTTTTAACTAGACCTCCATAAGTTCTTGCAATAACCTGATGCCCATAACAAATTCCAAGAATTGGTTTATTAAAAAAAAAAACTTTTTTTGGAATGCTTATAAATTTTTTTTTTGTAACTGATAAAGGTCCTCCTGATAAAACTATACCTTTAAGATTTTTATCATTTTTAATCTCATCTGTTTTAAAACAACTAATAATTTCACAGTAAACGCCTATTTCCCTAATTTTTCTTGCAATCAGTTGAGTTGTTTGGCTGCCGAAATCTATAATTAAAACTTTATCAAAATGATTTTGCTTTATCATTTTTTGTCGGCTGGAAATGCTTTAGAAATCTCCTCTTTTTTATCACATAATTCCTTACAAACTTTTACAAAAATTAAATTACTTTCCTTTGCTTTTGCAAAATCACCTTCATCAATGTTTATGATTATTTTTCTGTATAATGCATTTTCATTTTTAGGATTTAGTACAAGAACACTATCTAAATATAGTTTTTCTTGAAGCTTATCTTTATTTATAGATGCAATTTTTGATAAATAAAAATAGGATAATTCATCTTTTGGATTAAAAACTATATTTTTTTCAAAATAAAATTTCGCTTCATTAAAATCCTTTTCATTAAAAAATTTTAAAGCTTTTTCATAATAAGAATTTTTGGCAAAGGAATTTGTTAATATTAAAAAAGTACCAATAAAAAAAAAGATAAAAAATCTTATCATATGTTTTCAAAAGGATAATTTGGCGATTGTTTTGTAATTTGAATATCATGAACATGACCCTCTTTGACACCGGAATTAGAAATCTTAATAAAACTAGCCTTAACTTTCAGTTCCTTAACATTTTTTGCCCCTACATAGCCCATTCCTGCCTTGAGACCTCCAACTAATTGGTGGATTACATTTCTTACTGGTCCTTTATAAGGAACTCTTCCTTCGATACCCTCGGGAACTAATTTAAGATTATCATTTATTTCCTCTTGAAAGTATCTGTCAGCAGATCCTCTTGCCATTGCTCCAATAGAGCCCATACCTCTATAAGATTTATAACTTCTTCCCTGATAATAAAATACATCCCCAGGACTTTCCTCTGTGCCAGCAAATAAGGATCCTATCATAACTGCATCAGCTCCTGCCCCAATCGCTTTTGTAATATCTCCAGAATACCTAATACCACCATCTGCAATAATTTTTACTTTAGTATTTTTTAGAGATTTAGAAACATTCACTATAGCTGAAAATTGAGGAACTCCAACCCCAGCTACTACTCTTGTTGTGCAAATTGACCCTGGACCAATACCAACCTTAACACAATCAACTCCAGCATTTGAAAGTGCTTTAGCAGCCTCAGATGTTGCAATATTTCCAGCTATGATTGGTATACTAAGTTTTTTTTTTATTCTTTTAACCATATCTATCACCCTCTCTGAATGACCATGGGCAGTATCAATAAAAATAATATCAACACCAGCCTCAAAAAGTTTTTGAGCCCTTAAAAACTCAGTATCACCCACACCAACTGCTGCACCAACTAATAAAGATCCATTTTTGTCTTTTACAGCTTCTGGATAGATACTGGATTTTTCAATATCTTTTACAGTAATTAATCCTTTACAATTTCCATTCTCATTCAAAATTATCAATTTTTCTATTTTATTTTTAGAAAGAATTTTTTTAGCATCATTTAAAGAAATTCCTATTCTTGCAGTAACTAAATTTTTTGTCATTAAATCTCTTACTTTAATTTTTTTATCAGTTACAAAACGCACATCTCTATTTGTTAATATACCAACAACTTTTTTTTTTTTATCTACAACTATTATTCCAGAAATTTTATTTGTATTCATCAAGCTCTTAGCTTCATCTAGTGTAGCTTCGGGTAATATAGTAATTGGATCAACTACCGTTCCAGACTCAAATCGCTTAACTGCTTTAATCTGAGAAACTTGACTCTCGATACTCATATTTTTATGAATACAAGCAATACCTCCAGATTGAGCCATCGCAATTGCAAGTTTATTTTCAGAAACTGTGTCCATTGCGGATGAAATTAAAGGAATTCTCAATTTAATTGAGTTAGTAATTTCAGTATTTACATTTACTAAATTTGGATGAATTGAAGAAAACTTAGGCTCTAGTAAAACGTCGTCAAATGTTAGGGATTCTTTTATTTCCATGTATGAAAATATACAATCCCATTTAAATTGTCAATTTTTACGTAAACCAGACAAAACTAAATACATTTCTTTTGACTCGCTTCTGCTTGAGGCTGGCTTAAAGAAGTTTATCTTTTTAAAATAATATTTTGAAACCTTTATTAAACTTAATTCATCTTTTCCCGAAAAATACTTTGTAATTAAATAACCTCCTAAATTTAACAACTTATAGCCAAAATTTACAACCTCTAGTGCTAAATGATTTATTTTTATAGAGTCAATTACACTATTTCCAATACTATTTGGAGCCATATCAGAAAAAATAATATCAATTTTTTTATTTTCAAAAAAATTATGTATTTCATTTTTACAGCTTTCACTAAGAAAGTTATTTTTTAAAAAATTAACATTTTCAACTTTTGCCATATTTATTAAATCAATCGCTAAATTTTTACCTTTTGTGTTAATTTTAGAATAAACTTGCGCCCAGCCCCCTGGACTTGAACCTAGTTCTAAAATATTTAAATTGTTACTTAACATTCTGAATTTTTTATTAATTTCTAATAATTTAAAAGATGAACGAGACCTAAAACCTTCTTCTTTGGCTTTAATTACATATACGTCTTTAAATTGTCTTGTTAACCATCTTTTAGAACTACTTTTAAGTTTTTTTTTTAAAATATGTTTCATATTTATGATTAAAAAATAGTAATAAACATTATAGTTTAATTATCCAATTGAAAAAAAAAATACTTATATACAATGCTGCAGGAGGATTGGGTGACTTTATACAATTAATAAAGTTATTTGAATCTATAAATATTAGTTATCCAGATCATAATATTTATTTATTGCAGGCTCACCAAAATAATTTTTTAAAAACAACTCTTAAAGATTTAAATATTAACTACATTTACGATAGTGAAATTAATATTTTATATTTTGGTTTTAGACTTAAACATTTCTTTGAAATTAAGAAATTGATCAAACAAAATGATCTTTTTTTTGACACTATCATCGATACCCAATCAAAGCTGAGAAATACTTTTATTTTAAAGAATATTCCTCACAAAAATTTTATCTCATTAACACTCAATGGGTTTTTTTTAAAACCTAAAATTGAATTTGAAAGAAATAAAAATAACCAGATAGATCAAATAATAGATATATTAACTCATCATAATAATAACTTTAAAATTCAGAAATATAATATTAAAAAAATTGATCAAAAGTATTTTGATGAAGCTGAAAAAATTTTAAAAAACAAAAACTATGTTGGAATCTCAATTACTCAAGGAAATGCTTATAGAGAAAAAAATATTAATATTGAAACAATTATTCAAATAGCAAATTATATAGTATCTAAAAATAAAATTCCTGTTTTTTTAATAGAAAAAAAATACTTAGAATTGAAAGAAAAAATTCAAAGCTTAGTTCCAGAAGCAAAGTTCCCTGAGTTTGAAACTGATCTAAATAACCCATGCTTGGTTATAGCCTTATCGAAACAGCTAGAGTATGCATTCACGATTGATAACGGTATTATGCACCTGTTATCACTTTCAAATACACCTATGATTGCAGTTTTTGGACCAACCTCATCAAAAAAATTTGCACCTGTAGTTGATTTTTTAAAAATTTTAGACAGTAAAGAAATTAACAATTCAAAAAATATAAATACTATAAAAATCGAAAACTTTTTTTCAGAAATTGATAATTTTGAGAAAATGCTTCAAAGGTAGATTAAATTAAATCCTCTGAGATAAAATTTTGTGAATTTTTTGATGTTCTTTTTTTTATTAGTTTAAAATGTACAAAGCTTATTGGAATAAAAGCTATGTATAATAATCCTGTAAACAGCAGAGTATTAAATGGATAATTTATAAGCAGTGAGAAATAAGTGCCAATTGTTAATAACATTAATACCAAATAAGGTTTTTTTATCTTTAAGCCTTTTAATGAATAGGTTGGAATTTTACTTATCATTAAAAAAGAAGCCAATATAATTCCTATAAAAGATAATTGATCTACAAACAAAAAAATTTTACTAAAATCAGATAAACTAAAAATTAATGGTAGTAGAAGGATTCCAGCTCCTGAAGGAGATGGTACTCCAGTAAAAAAATTTTCTCTCCATTTTTGAACACTTGTCTCAAGATTAAATCGAGCAAGACGCAAACAACAACATGAACTATAAATAAGAACCAAAAACCATCCTAGGTTTCCAAAATTTTTTAAAGATGCAAAATAAACAACTAGCGCTGGGGCAACTCCAAAGTTTAAAAAATCAATCAATGAATCTAACTCTGCTCCAAACTTAGAAGTTCCTTTTATTAATCTAGCTATCCTTCCATCAATTGTGTCAAGTATTGCTGCTAAAGTTATTGATAAGATTGCGTATTCAAACTGGTTATTAATTGCAAATTTTATTGACGAAAGACCAACACAAAGAGCAACTATACTAATCACACTTGGTATTATAAATCTTGGATGTACCATTGAATTAAACTGCTGCTATAAGACTTTCTCCAGCAAGCACCGTCTGGCCAGTTTTAACTAAAACTTTGTATTTTGTGTCAAAGTAAAAATCTACTCTACTACCAAATCTAATAATTCCAATTCTGTCTCCTTGCTTTAACTCTTGACCAACTTTTATCTCACAGTTTATTCTTCTTGCAATTAAACCTGCAATTTGAATGAGAACAAAAGTTTTTTTATTATTATCAGAATATTTTATGTAATTTCTTTCATTATCCTCTGAAGCTTTATCCAGTGAAGCATTAATAAACTTTCCAGGTTTGTAAAATATTTCATCTACCCTGCCTCCTAGCGGAACTCTGTTTACATGACAATTAAAGACATTCATAAAAATACTAACTTTTATAAAACTTAAATTTTCAAGACTTAACTCTCTAGGGCCTCGTACAGTTTCAATTAAAATAATCTTTCCATCAGCAGGACTAACTAAATAATTATCATCATTAATAGAAAAACGATCTGGATCTCTAAAAAAATAATAAACCCAAATTGTAAAAATAAGTCCTAAAACTCCAAGAATTTTATTTAATAAGATTAGCAGCATAGTAATAATCACTGCTATGGCTAACATCCTAAAACCATCCTTATGAAGAGGTGGAAAAATTGTATCAAGCATCTATTTATTTTTATTGAACATAATATATAAAGGCAAATTCATAAATTTAGATGGCTAAAATTAAAGTAAAAAATCCTGTTGTCGAACTTGATGGTGATGAAATGACAAGGATTATTTGGGATTTTATAAAAAAAAAATTAATACTTCCTTACCTTGATATAGATCTTAAGTATTTTGACCTTGGAATTGAGTTTAGAGACAAAACTAATGATCAGATTACAATCGATAGCGCAAATGCAATCAAAAAATATGGAGTTGGAGTTAAATGTGCCACGATTACTCCTGATGAAGCAAGAGTTGAGGAATTTAAACTTAAAAAAATGTGGAAATCTCCAAACGGAACGATAAGGAATATTCTTGGAGGCACAATATTTAGAGAGCCAATTATTTGTAAAAATATACCAAAACTCGTTCCTTCATGGACTGATCCGATTGTTATTGGAAGACACTCCTATGGAGACCAATATAGAGCAACTGATTTTAAAATACCTGGTAAAGGAAAATTAAAAATTGAATGGATCTCTGATGATCAAAAAAATCGAATTGAGTACGATGTTTTTAACTTTCCAAATTCTGGTGTTGCACTTGCAATGTATAATCTTGATGACTCTATAAGAGATTTTGCAAGAGCTTGCATGAATTACGGTCTTTTAAGAAAATGGCCAGTTTATCTATCTACAAAAAACACAATACTTAAAGCCTACGACGGTAGATTTAAAGATTTATTTCAAGAAGTATTTGAGAGTGAATTTAAAAAAAAATTTAACGAAGCTCAGATAACGTACGAGCACCGACTAATTGATGATATGGTTGCATGTGCAATGAAATGGAGTGGAAAATATGTGTGGGCTTGTAAAAATTATGATGGAGATGTTCAGTCGGATACAATTGCTCAAGGATTTGGATCTTTAGGACTTATGACTAGCGTATTAATGACGCCTGATGGAAAAACAGTGGAGTCAGAAGCGGCTCATGGAACGGTCACTAGACACTATAGAGAACATCAAAAAGGAAATCAGACATCGACTAACCCGATTGCTTCCATATTTGCATGGACAAGAGGCCTTGCTCACAGAGGTAAACTAGATGGAAATGAAGAACTTATTAAGTTTTCTAATACTTTAGAAAAAGTTTGTGTTTCAAGTGTTGAAAAAGGATTTATGACTAAAGATTTGTCTGTATTAATTGGAAAAAATACTAAATATCAAAATACGAATGATTTTTTAGAAACAATTAATAGTAATCTAGTTAAAGAACTTCATTAATTTAAAATAGAAACAAAAAAATCTACTGACTTTTCTATTTTAGACAAATCACTACCACCGCTTGCCTGTGCAAAATCATCTTTACCACCACCCTTTGATTGACCAAAGAAATTACTTAATTTTTTAATCAAATCTGAAGCTTTATAAGTTTTTGTAATATCATTAGAAATTTTTATGGCTAAAGAGATTTTATTTTCATTTATTGAATAAAATACAATAATAAAATTATTTTTTTCTTTAGTTTCACTAACTAAGTACTCTTGAATTTTTTTTACAGGAAAATCTGTGCATTGATGAAATAAAATTTTAATATTTTTAAAATCTTTAAGTATTTTTTTGTTTTTATTTTTATCTAATAAAATATTTTTAAACTCTAAATTTTCTATTACTCTTTTTAATTCTTGTATGTGTTCATCTTTAGAAGCATAATTTTTTTTCGGTATTTCTGTATTAAAAGTTTTTAATTTATTTTCTAATTCTACTATCTGACTTATTTTTTTCTGATCTGAAATATCTTTATCTTTTGTTCTTTGCATAAAGAATTTTTTTAACTGCTCACCACGTAAAGCTTCTACTCTTCTAATTCCAGCTGCTATTGCCATTTGTCCGATGATTGAAAATTCTTCTATCTCACCTGTTTTTTTCACATGAGTTCCACCACATAACTCAATTGAATACGTTTTTTTATCAATTGTTCCCATGGTAACAACCCTTGCTTCTTCTCCGTATTTTTCACCAAATAATGCTAACGCCCCTTCAGCCATGGCATCTTTTGGTGACATCAATCTTGTACTAACTGGCTCATTTTGTTTTATAATTTTATTAACAGATTCATTTATTTTAAAAATTTCAGATTCAGTCATTGGTTTAGAGTGGCTAAAATCAAATCTTAATCTATCAGGTCCATAATAGGCTCCCTTTTGAACTACATGCTTTCCAAGAGTTCTTCTTAAAGCTTCATGCAAAAGATGGGTTGCAGAATGATTGGCTGCTGTATTATTTCTTCTATTAATATCAACTTTTAAAGTTGCAAAATCACCTTTATTAACGTCACCGTGCTCAAGTTTACCAATGTGTAAAAAAATTGATCCAAAAACTTTTTTTGTATCCATTACATTAAATTTAAACTTTTCATTATAAATAATTCCAGTATCACCAACTTGTCCTCCTGACTCACCATAAAATGGAGTTTGGTTTGTAACTAAAGTTATTTCTTCTTTATTTTTGAAAGAATTTAATTCTTTATTTTTATCTATAATTGCTAATATTTTTCCTTCACTAGATAAAAAATTATAACCTAAGAATTCGGTTGATCCATATTTTTCCTTAATTTCAAACCATATTCTTTCAGTATGTTGAGAGCCAGACCCCTTCCACGAAGCTCTTGCTTTTGCCTTGCTAGCTTCCATGGATTTATTAAATTGATCTTCATCAACTATAATTTTTTTATTTTTTAAAAAATCTTGAGTTAAATCTAATGGAAAACCATAAGTATCGTAAAGTTTAAAAGCAACTTCTCCTGAAAATGAATTATTTTTATTTTTATCTAACTCTTGATTTAAAATTTTCATTCCATTTTTTAACATAGAAGAAAAGCGCTCCTCTTCTAATCTTAAGTTTTCTACAATTAAATTTTCAGCTCTCTTTAATTCTGGATACTCACTTTGCATCGTGTCTACAATTTCAGGAACAATTCTATTTAAGATTGGCATCTCTGCATTTAGAGTATAAGCATGTCGCATTGCTCTTCGCATAATTCTTCGAAGTACATACCCTCGACCTTCATTTGATGGTAAAACACCATCGGATATCAAAAAAGATGTGGCTCTTAGATGATCTGCTATTACTCTGTAACTTGAAATATTTTCGCTTGAAATTTTTGTTTTTATAAGTTGTTCGGAATAGTGAATAATGTTTTTAAATAAATCAATTTCATAATTATCGTGAGTACTTTGCATAACAGCTGAAATTCTCTCAAGTCCCATACCTGTATCCACTGAAGGCTTGGGTAGTTTAATTCTTTTATCTTTTGAAATTTGTTCAAATTGCATAAACACAAGATTCCAAATTTCAACAAATCGATCTCCATCTTGTTCCTTGGTACCTGGCAAACCACCTCTAAATTTTTCTCCATGATCAAAAAAAATCTCTGAACATGGACCACATGGACCTGTGTCACCCATGGACCAGAAGTTATCATTGGTAGATATTTTTATTATTTTGCTATCTGAAAACCCTGAAATTTTTTTCCATGCTGAAAAGGCTTCATTATCATCATGAAATACAGTCACTATTAAACGGTCTTTATTTATTCGAAACTCTTTTGTAATTAAATTCCAGGCATATTCTATTGCTAATTCTTTGAAGTAATCCCCAAAAGAAAAATTACCTAACATTTCAAAAAAAGTGTGATGCCTTGGTGTATATCCTACATTTTCAAGGTCATTATGTTTTCCTCCTGCTCTTACACATTTTTGGGAAGTTGTAGCTCTTTTAAAATTAAATTTTTCTAAACCTGTAAACACGTTCTTAAATTGAACCATTCCAGAATTTGTAAACATTAATGTTGGATCGTTTTGCGGAACTAAGGGGCTTGAATCTATTATTTGGTGACCATTTTTTTTAAAAAAATCCTTAAATAAACTTCTGCAATCTGAAAGGGTTTTTTTTGACATGTAATTATAAATACAGCTTTTTAATTATATGTCTATAAATGGAAGAGGCGCTTTTTACGGCGCCTCTTTTACTAACGTATGGGAAACTTTAAAATATTTTATTCTTTTTCTGTGCCTTCAGCAGTGTCTGAAAGCTTCTCGGCTATTGATTTTGAATTAGATCTAACTGCTAGCTCAATCTCAGCAGCAGTTTTTGTATTTAGTTTTAAATACTGAACAACGTTATCCCTGCCTTGGCCAATTTTTTCTCCTTTATAAGAATACCAAGCACCAGACTTTTCTATAATTTCTGCTTTAGCAGCAAGATCGACAACCTCTCCCATCTTGCTTATTCCTTGACCGTACATGATATCAAATTCTACCACTTTAAATGGAGGAGCTACTTTATTTTTAACAATTTTTACTCTTGTCTGATTTCCAATTATCTCTTCTTTATCTTTTATCGCTCCTATTCTTCTAATATCTAATCTTACAGAAGAATAAAATTTTAACGCATTACCGCCTGCTGTAGTTTCTGGACTACCAAACATTACTCCAATTTTCATTCTGATCTGATTAATAAAAATTACCATGGAGTTTGTTTTTGAAACTGATCCTGTTAACTTTCTTAAAGCTTGGCTCATTAATCTTGCTTGTAGTCCAACATGATGATCACCCATTTCACCTTCTAATTCTGCTCTTGGTGTCAAAGCGGCTACAGAATCTATTACTAAAACAGAAATTGATCCTGAACGAACTAAAGTATCTGCAATTTCAAGAGCTTGTTCGCCAGTATCTGGCTGAGATATTAAAAGTTCTGTGGTATTAACTCCTAATTTTTTTGCATATACAGGGTCAAGTGCATGCTCTGCATCAATAAAAGCGCAAACTCCACCTTTTTTTTGAGCTTCTGCAACCACTTGTAAAGCAAGTGTAGTTTTTCCGGAAGATTCTGGTCCGTAAATTTCTATAATTCTACCTTTAGGAAGACCTCCAATTCCCAAAGCAAGGTCAAGTCCTAAAGAACCTGTTGATACAGATTCTATATCCAAAACTTTAGATTGACCCAACTTCATAACAGAGCCCTTACCAAAACTTTGGTCGATCTGACTTATTGCAGCTTCTAAAGCTTTTTGTTTCTCTTTTTTATCTTCAACAACTTTTTCGGTGTTTACTACTTTCAAATTATTTTTTGTCATTTGTTATCCTTGGTGTTTTATTTGTTATCGACTCAATAAAATAAATGTACACATTTTGTTCTACTTTTCAAATTAATAATTAAAATATTGATTTATATGTATTTTTTATTAAAAAATATGTCTAATCCAAGAATTACCAAGATAACTGTCTGGATCATAAATCTTTGCTTCAAGAGATAGGTCTTTAGCAGTTAAACTTCCTGTAACTAATAACAGCTTGTACTGAGATAAAATTCTTTCTTTTTCCGAGTTAGCGTTACTTAGTCTTGAGTCAAGAAGTGAAGCTCTTGAGGTTATCACGTCTAATGTAGTTCGAGTTCCAGTTTCATATTCCTGGACAATTCCTTCGTAAGCAATCTCTGAAGCTTTCAATCTCGCCTTCGAAAGTTCAAAATTACTTAAAGCTAAACGATAATTTGACCAAACTGCATATGACTCTTTATCGATCAAGTTTTTTGTACTTTGTAAATCTAACTGAGCCCCTTCTAAATTAGCTTTTTTTTCATTAATAACTGAATTTTGTTTTCCGCCTTGATAAAGTGGAATTGATACTTCGGCTTTAGCAACTGATTGTTTTGTTTTGTCATAGGAGGAACTATAATCATCATAGTCTGTTATTCCATATGATAATTTAAATGACGGTCCTAACTCTGCAACAGCAGATTTATAATCTTCCTGAGCTTTTTTTAAACTAAATTCAGATATTTTTAAAGTTGCATTATTTTTTTGAGCCAAATCAATTGTATCTTGTAAAGATTTTGGAATAGAAAAATTAACATTTGATATTTCCTCTAAGTTTTTTGGATCATAACCTATTACATTTTTAAAATTTATTGTATTTATTAATAATTCATTTTCTGCATTTAAAAAATTTGATTGTGCTGCTGCAAGAGAACTTTCGGACTGCGCAAGATCAGTAATTGTAATTAATCCTTTTTCTAATCTTCCTTTATCTACTTCAACTTGCTTTTCTGATAAACTTAAATTATCTTTACTAATTAAAAGTTTTTTTTGAGAAAGAAGAACCCCAGTAAATGCATCTGCCGCTTCAAGCAAAACTTCTTGTTCTACTTTTTTAAGAGAATATCTTGCAACTTCAACAGCATTTTTTTGCTTTTGATAAGTATACATATCATTAAAATTTAAAACCTTCTGTTCTACTTTTATTGATTTTGACGATGTTTGAAGATTTGAGGAGGAACTAGAAACTCCAGATGTCGTTGTAACATTTGTATTCTGAGTATCGCTTTTTGATCCCGATATAGTAATTGTGGGTTTAAATGCACTTAACGCTTGAATTAAGTTCTCATCTACAGATTTTGCTTTTTCTCTTTCTGAATTTAATCTGGAATTATTTAAATAAGCAGAAGCAAGAGATTTATTAATAGTTTCTTTAGAATAAACGTTAGCCTCTAGAATTAGTAAAAAAAA
>VHCA01000020.1 GCA_016882225.1 Candidatus Pelagibacterales bacterium | reverse complement strand
ATAACAGAATGAGTGCATCATCCCATGCACGTGGGCATAGATACGCTCCAGAGTATACTGCAGTAATTCTTGACTGGTTATCATCACATAATGCAAGATTAATTAACGGAAAGAATGCTTTAAGTTTGGAGATTTCTAAGTCTCTACAATACAAAAGATTACGAGAGCATGGCATTACAACCCCAGTATCTATTTTTTGTCAAAGCCCAGAAAATATTATGCTTGCTGCAAAACAGTTTAACAAACCTTTTATCATCAAACACAATAGGGCTGGCCGAGGCTTGGGGGTAAAGTTATTTCAAAATTCTAAAGAATTAGAGTCATATGTTTATGGGAAAAATTTTGAAAATTCGATTGATGGAATTTCAATTATCCAAGAATATATTGAGGCAGATCCTAAAGTGATAACCCGTCTCGAATTTATTAATTCAAAGTTTTTTTATGCTGTTCAGGTTGATGCAAGTGATAGCTTTGAATTATGTCCAGCGGATGCTTGTAATATTGAGGAAAAATTTTGTCCAACTAATCCAGATGGAAATAAATTTATGATCGTAAAAAATTATAATAACCCCATTATTCAGAAGTGTGAAAGTTTTCTAAAAGCGAATGCTATTGAAGTTGCTGGTATTGAATATATTAAAGATAAAGAGGGAAATTTTTTCGTCTACGATGTTAATACAAATACTAATTACAATTCTATTGCAGAAAAAAAAGTAGGATTATTTGGTATGGAACAATTGGCTAAGTTTTTAAAATCTGAATTGATTAGTAAAACTCAATAAATCCTAACTATATTGTTTTTTAGACTCAATGTTTATTGACAGTACTATTTGTTATGTTATAACATAACATTATGAAATCTAATGACGAATTAGTTCTTGATACTATAAAGCATAATGCAAAGCCGCTTACGGCCTATGAGATTTTAAGTAAAGTTCAAAGGGTAAAAAAAATTCAACCCATGACTGTTTATAGGTCTTTAAAAAATTTACAAAGCCAAGGAAAAATTCACAAATCCAATCAAAATAAGAAATTTTTTCTATGTAATGAAAATCATAATCATAACCACAATCCTATTTTGGTAATTTGTAAAGATTGTGGAAAAACTGAAGAATTAGAAGTTAATATAATTAATAAACTATTCTCTAATCTTAAAACAAAAGCTCATTTTCAATTTAAAAACTTTCAAATGGAAGTCTCATCAACTTGCAGGGCGTGTAATTAATGGAACATCTTCTAGAGCATGTTGAGTTATTACAAGAGCACGAATGGTTAAGAGGATACACTTGGGGTATAATTCACTCTTTTATCATTATTGTAGGCTACTATACCGGTTTTTCGTTTTACCGGTTTTTCAAATTTTTATCCAACGGTTATGTATGTGGAATTCTAGGAGCTATTATTGCTCACGTTTTTGCAGATTTGCTTGCTTCTCTTGCAGATCCACACATGCGTGCATCAACTTTTGGCATTGTAACCGGGGGACTAATTCCAATTATGTTTATTCCACTTCTTGAAAAATTTGTAACTAAAAACAAGAAGCATATTCTTGTAGGTGATCATGAGGATGTTCAGCGAGATTTGAAAGAAAAACACAGATGAAAAAATTAGCTATTATTTTTTTCATATTACTATTCGGTCAATCGGTTGCGCATGCAGGTGGTGCTCATTTTGATTTAGATTTTATTCCTGAAGGTTTTGTAAATACGAGAGGAATGATTTTCGGATTCATTCATACTTCAATACTAGTTATAGGTTACTACACCGGCTGGAGTATAAATTCTTTTTTGAAAATCATCTCTAACGGCTATATCGCTGGGTTATTTGGATCTATGTGTGCCCATGTAATTACTGATCTTTTTGCATCCATCGTTGATCCAACGGTCCGGCCTTATGCAATTGGAATTTTATTAGGCGGTGTGACACCTTTTATATTCATACCTCTTCTTGAAAAATATGTGGTTAAATCTAGGCACCACATTGTTGTTGGAGACCATGACGACATTAAAAAAGACTTAGCTAAAAAACACAAATCATAGGAGTAAAATTAAATGAATAAATTTACTAAACTTTTTTTTAAATTCTTTCTTTCAAGTATGTTTGTATTGATATCAAACTCATCCTATGCACGAGATATTGCTAAAATTAAAGACGGTGTACTTATTTCAAATGGAAATAACATGACTTTATATACCTTTGATAAGGATATTGAGGGCTCTGGTAAATCAGAGTGCAATGATCAATGTGCTAAAAATTTCCCTCCTTTCACTGCAACGGAAAAAGAGAAATCTCACGGGCACGGAAAATTTAAAACGATTACTCGATCAGACGGAACATTGCAGTGGACTACCAAATCTGGAAAACCATTATATTTTTATGCAAAAGATACAAAACCTGGTGATAGGTTAGGTGATAATATGAATAACGTTTGGAAAGTTGTAAAATAAATTCATCAATATTAAAATAATTTTACTTTCATTTCATTATGAGCCAAATTCCAGTTACAATTCTTACCGGATTTCTAGGTAGCGGGAAAACAACTCTTCTTAATCGAATTCTAACTGAGCAGCACGGGCAAAAAATTGCAGTAATTGAAAATGAATTTGGCGAAGCTGGAATAGATAATGAGCTACTAGTTCAGGACCGAAATGAACAGATTATTGAAATGAATAATGGCTGTATATGTTGCACTGTTAGAGGTGATTTAGTGAGAATACTTGGCGAATTACAAAAAAAAAAAGATGCTGGTAAAGTAAAATTTGATCGTGTCATCATCGAAACTACTGGTCTTGCTGACCCAGCGCCTGTAGCACAAACTTTTTTTGTAGAGGATAATGTAAAAAGTAATTACATTTTAGATGCAATCATCACTATGGTTGATGCAAAGCATGCACCTCAACAACTCGATGAACACCATGAAGCTCAGGAACAAGTAGGTTTTGCAGATCGAATTTTAATTAGTAAATCCGATATTGTTAATAAAGATGAAGTTACTTCGCTAAGAGAGAGATTAACTCGAATGAATAAAAGAGCTAAAATTTCGATTTCAGACCACGGAAAGGCACCGATCGTAGATTTACTTGATATCAAGGGATTTAGACTTGATGATATTCTTGAAATCGAGCCTAATTTTTTAACTGACGTAGATCATGAACACGATGATGACGTAAATTCATTTGTATTCCGAGAACTGAAGCCGTTAAATTTAGAAAAACTTGAGGATTTATTTGGTTTTCTAGTCAAACAGTATGGCACGCAAATGATGAGGTATAAGGGAATTTTAAATATAAAAAACGTAAATTTAAGGGTAATTTTTCAAGGTGTACACATGATTATGGGAGCTGTTGATGGAGCAAAATGGGGTAAGAATGAGCAGCGCGAGAGTAAAATTGTTTTTATAGGAAAAAACTTACCTAAGGAAAAAATTCTCTCAGCTTTGAAAAGTTGCATTGCTGCCTAGGACCTATTTAGGATCTTAAGATATTACTTTGGTTTTAATTGTAGATTTTTTTATCAAATACTTATTAAATTTTATCCTATAAAGTATTAAATATTCACATGGAAAACTTCTATATATATCCTGCGCTTCTTTTCCCAGCCATTCCTTTAATGATGACAAACTTTACTAACCGGTACAATTCATGTGCTGCCCTTACAAGAAAAATACATGATGAAATAATCAATAAAAAAATTGATACTAACTCTCAAACTGGTCAGCGGTATCTGGCGCAACTACAAACTCTTGCACTTAGAATAAAGTTAATCAAAACAACTCAAATACTTTCAGGATTTAGTTTTTTATTTAATTTAGTCTCTGTGCCCTCTCATTATCTTCAATTTAACCTACTTGCTTTCACATCTTTTGGGGTAGGGGTATTATTACTTGGAATTGCAATTATGTTGTTTGTATATGAGGTTAGTATTTCAGCTAAGGCTTTGGAACTTCATTTAGGTGATCTTAAAGAATTCGAAAAATTTTAAAATTGAATTTTAAAAAAGTATCTAAATAATTTTGAATAGTAATTTTTTATTGTTATAAATAGAAATGGAATTTTTTGCAGACGATATTCGGCTTACCTTAAAAATCATACTAATCGACATGGTCTTATCAGCAGATAATGCTGTTGTAATTGGTCTTATCGCTTCTCAATTTGATCCTAAAATAAAAAAAAAAGTTTTAATTATTGGAACCACTTTAGCGGTTATTTTTAGAATTGTTTTTGCTGTGTTTATTGCCTATTTTTTACAATTTGCAGGAGTTCGAACGTTTGGAGGACTTTTACTTTTTTATATGGCCTGGAGACTTTATGGTGATATTTTAAAAAATCCAGAGCAAACAGTTACCATAAAAAAGAAGATTAAAGAAAACGATAAAACAAGTTATAGAAAAGCAATAATTAGTATCATTATTGCTGATCTAACCATTAGTTTTGACAATGTGATTGCCGTTGCGGGTGCTGCAAAAACAAATTACACCTTATTAATTTTTGGGTTAACTCTTTCAATAATAATGATGATAACGCTTGCAAATGCAATAACTACTTACATTAAAGAAAATAGATGGGTCGGATGGCTTGGAATTTTAAGCCTTGTTTGGGTAGCTTCAGATTTAATTTGGGATGATTTTAAATTATTTTATTAAATTTATTGGAGGAATATTTTTTTCTTTAATAATCATAACCTCAACCATTATGGCAAATGAAGAACCAGATTTTATTGTTTTGCAACGAGATGATCAAATTGAGGTAAGACAATATAAAAATTTTTTAACAGCATCTATCGAAGTAGAAGGCGATAGAAAAGAAGCAATTAATAAGGGATTTAGATTTTTATTTAAATACATAAGTGGTGAAAATAAAAATAAAGAAAGTATTTCAATGACAATACCGGTAATGCAAAAAAACTCAGGAGATAATAAATGGAATGTATCTTTTGTAGTTCCAAAAAAATTTGATCTTAAAACTGTGCCTCAGCCAGATAATACAAATATCCAAATTAAAAATAATAATGACTTAAAAGTAATTGCAATTACGTTTTCAGGTTTATTAAGTGATAGCAACATTCAAGAGAACGAGTTAAAGTTAAGAAATTATATCAAACAAAAAGGAATGAGAATTGAAGAACCTGCAATTTATGCAGGATATAATGCGCCCTGGATCCCTTGGTTTTTAAAAAGAAATGAGGTGATATTAAGATTACTAAATTAATTTAAAATTTTATCAAATAGGTTAAAATTTTAGGAAATTTTGATAAGTTAAACCTTTTAATATATGAAAAAAATATTATTTCTAATTACAATTATTCTTCTTTCGGTTTCAATAGCGTCATCCTCGATGCATCATGATCATAAACATGGCGATATTCCTTTTAAAAAAGCTATGGATAAAATGCATAAGGATATGATGATCAAATCAACAGGAAATATTGACAAAGATTTTTTAAAAGGAATGATACCACATCATCAGGGAGCAATTGATATGGCTGAAGAATTAATAAAAAAAACTAAAGATCCTGAACTTAAATCATTTGCAGAAAAAATTATCAAAGATCAAAGAGCTGAAATAAAACAAATGCAAGATTGGTTAAAAAAAAAGAATAAATAATATGAATTGTAACTATGAAATTATTATTTATGACTTTTGAAATAAATAAATGAGAACTTTAATTATAATTATTGCTGCGATGGTTATAATTGCTGTATTACTTGATGTAATTAAATAGCTTCAATCAATATTTTGAGAGAAATTAATAAATTATTCAGCAACAACCTTTGAGTTTTGCTCGCCAAGACTCTCAATTTTAAGATTTAATTTATTTCCAGCTTTTAAAAATTGTTTAGGGTTCATTGCCATACCTACACCTGGGGGAGTTCCTGTTGTAACAATATCTCCTGGGTGAAGTGACATGAAGTTACTTAAATATGAGAGTATAAAATTCATATTAAAAATCATTTTGCTGGTATTACCCGTTTGCATTCTTTTTCCATCTATTTCCAAAGACATCGATAAATTTTGAACATTATCAATTTCATCTTTTGTAACTAAATAAGGTCCTGTAGGTCCAAATGTGTCACCCGATTTACCCTTATCCCATAACCCACCTCTTTCGATTTGCCACTCCCGTTCACTCACATCGTTTACAATACAATAGCCAAGAATGTGATGTGGTGCATCTTTTTCGCTTACATATTTTGCTTTTTTTCCAACCACAAAAGCTATTTCAATTTCCCAGTCCAATTTTTTTGACAGTTTTGGAAGAACAATATTATCGTTAGGTCCAACCATTGAGCTAATCGCCTTATTAAAAACAATTGGTTCTTTTGGAATTTCAGCTTTAGTTTCTGCTGCGTGGTCAGAATAATTTAGACCAATTGCTAAAAATTTTCCAGGTTTACTAATACACGAACCAATACGAGTAGAGAGGGATACCTCTGGCAGGGTTTCAAGGTTTATCTTTTTTAATTTTTCTAATGTTTCAAAATTTAATGTGTCTGGATTTAAATCAGAAACATGTTGCGATATATCTCTAATCTTTCCATGTTTATCTAGTACTGCAGGTTTTTCTTTTTTAAATGATCCAACTCTTAATAATTTCATTTTTTTCTTAAGTTATATTGTTATTCCTCCATCAATTGCAAAAGTATTTCCCGTTATAAATAAGGATTCGTCACTTGCAAGATATACAGCCATAGATGCAATTTCCTCTGGCGTTCCTAGTCTTCCCATAGGTTGTCTTGCTATAAAATCTTTTTTTGCTTGTACTGGATCTTTACTTGCATTCACTCTTCCTTCCCACGATGGGGTATGGACTGTTCCAGGGGCAATTGCATTACACCTAATATTTTGTTTAACAAAATCTACTGCAATTGATTTTGTCAAACCAATGATTGCCGCTTTCGATGCCCCATAAACAAACCTAAATGGAAAGCCTTTAATGCTCGAGGCAACCGATGCAACATTAATAATATTACCATTATTAACCTCTAACATTTTAGGAATAATTGATTTAATCATAAGGTACATAGATTTAATATTTACATTGAAAGAAAAATTCCAATCTTTTTCTTCACAATCTAAAATAGTTCCATGGTGAACAAAACCAACAGCATTAAACAATACATCAACCTTATCAACTGTTTTTGCAAAAGTTTTAATTGCATCACTATCGGTTGAGTCTAAAGTGTAAACTTGGATTTTCGGATATTGTTTATTTAAATCTTTTAAAGTTTTTTCATTCAAATCTGTTGCAATAACATTGGCACCCTCATTACAAAAAGCTATCGCAGTAGCTCTACCTATTCCTTGACCAGCCGCAGTAACAATAATATTTTTATTTATTAATCTCTGTTTCATTGTTTATTGAGTCTTTCAATTTCTTTATATAATGAGCTATGATCTTCATCTCCATGTCCATTATTTACTAAATTATTGTACATTCCTTTTACTAAGGTTGAGATTGGTAAGTGTAAATTAAAGTCTTTTGCACAGCCTAAAATATTATTCATATCTTTAAGATGTACAGATGTTTTTCCTTTAGGAGAGAAGTCTTTTTTTATCATTCGTTGTCCATGGGTTTGTAAAATTTTGCTATCCGCCCATCCTCCAGTTAAAGCTTTAATCATTTTTTCTGGATTTGCCCCAGCTCTCTCACAAAGAGTTACTGCCTCCGCCACTGCTCCAATGGTTAGACCAACAATAATTTGATTAGCAAGTTTTGAGATTTGTCCACTAGAAAGAGGCCCAACTAAAGTTGGGTTGCCCATAACTTTTAGAATATTGTAACAATCATCAAATACTTTTTGTTCACCCCCAACCATAATAGCAAGACTTGCCTGTTCTGCTCCAATTGTTCCGCCTGAAACTGGAGCATCTAAGTAATTTATGTTTTTAGACTTTAAATATGTACCGTGAAATCTTGCAGTCTCAGGTTTTACTGAACTCATATCTATAACAGTTGAGCCAGACTTAAGGTTATCTAAAAAATCTTTACTTTTCATAATTGAGTCAACCGCAGTATCATCTGTTAGCATGGTAATGATAACATCAGCATCTATTACAACCTCTTTGACTGATTTTGTAACAATAGCTTTATGGTTTTTTAAAACTTCTGCTTTATGTGAAGATCTATTAAATACTTTTAAAGGATAGTTAGCTTTTAATAAATTTTTTGCCATTGGTAGACCCATCAAGCCTATTCCAATAAATGCGATTTTTTTCATTGTTCTTATGATTATGGGTTTTTAAATGTGTGGAAGTTTTGTGTAAGTCCAGGAAAAAACATGACTAATAGCAAAACTATAATTTGAATAACAATAAATGGTCCAAAAGATCTAAAGATAGCAGTAAGTGTTATATGCGGCGGTGTTACTGATTTTAAATAGAATGCTGCAGGGCCAAAGGGTGGGCTCAAAAATGATACTTGCATATTTATACAAAATAAAATTCCAAACCAAATAGGATCAAAACCTAGCTTTATAATAATTGGTAAAAAAACTGGCATGGTAAGCAAAACAATTCCAGTCCAATCCATAAAGGCTCCTAAAAAAAGAAAAATAAGCATCATAATTGCAATAACAGTCATTGGCTCAACATTTAAATTTAAAATCGAGCCTGCAACATAGGCAGGTCCCCCAATTAATGAATAAGCTCCTGCTAAAACAGTTGCACCAAAGGTAATGGTTATAATAGTGCCTGTTGCTTTAAATGTTCTAGTCACAGCATCTTTAAAAAGAAACCAACTTAATTCTTTTCTAAAAAAAATTATAATTAAAGTAAAAACACAGCCCATCCCTGCAGCTTCAGTAATTCCAGTTATCCCTGCGTAAATAGAACCTAATACTACAGTTACCAAAATAGCTGGAGGAACAAAACCAGGTAAAAATTTTAATTTCTCTTTAAAAGTAAGTCTTGGTTCATTCTCATCCATAGGAGCTAAATGTGGTTGCAATCTTGTTCTTATTATTATGTAAGCGATAATCAGACCTGACAATATAAAGCCAGGAACAAAAGCCTCTTTAAATAACATGGAAATCGAGGTTGAAGTTACTAATCCGTAAATGATTAAAACGATTGAAGGAGGAATCATTGTGCCTAGAGACCCGGATGCACACACGACGCCAATTGCTAAATCTTGATTATATTTAAGTCTTAACATTTGTGGCAAAGCAATCAGTCCCAACAAAACTATTTCCCCACCAATAATTCCACTCATTGCTGCCATTAATGTCGCCATGAGAGCTGTGACAACACCAACGCCACCACGTGTTTTTCTTAACCATGCATTTAAAGAGTCGTACAAATCTCTTGCAATATTTGATCGCTCTAGCAGACAAGCCATAAAAATAAATAATGGAATTGATAAAAAAGCGTAAGTGATAACCAGTGAATACATCCTTGCTAGTAGTATTCCAAGTCCACTAGGACCTATCTTAATGTAAACGATTAAAGCTCCAAGAAAACCAGAGGCAAATCCTAAAGGGATACCAATTAAAATTAGAAAGACTAAGCCAAATAAAATTAGAAGTGATATTGTTCCAAGATCCATTTACTAAATATCCTTAGTCGGGTCATAAGCTTTCTTTTTTTCCTTACCCCAATCTACGATTAGGTTATTTATTGACTGAAGTGCTATCAAAAAAATAGTTATTAAAATTAAAGGCTTCATAACTGCTGGAATGGGAGGGTCCCAAACCGTACCTAGTTTTTCCCATGTCATAAATGAATTTTTTGCATCAAAGTAACCACCATAAATTACAGCTGCCGCATAAAGGTTTAGAACTACAACTCCAATCAGATCAAAAATCCTCTGAGTTTTTCTGGAGACAAGATCGTAAACAGAGACAATTGTGATATGGCATCTCAGCCTACTCGCATAAATTCCGCCAATACAATAAATAATACCTGCCAACCATAAGGATAATTCATTAGCCCACATGGTAGGCTTAACTAATATATATCTTACAAAAACTTCATAGAACATGACCAAAACAATTATTGGCGTAAGATATTTTGTGGTGTGTGATATGAAGAGAGTTATTCGATCAAACCAAGTAATTTCAAAATCATCAATGCTAGCTACTTTAACATCCTTTGTTAAATCTATTTTGGATTCAATGGTCATGAAATTAAATTTACAGAGGGCTTTTATTAGCCCTCTGTAATTTTTTTAAATTAATTATTTAATTAAATTAATTTTTTTCAAGTAAGCAACGTGTGACTCTACTAAAAGTTTTGCCTCTGGAGTTTTCGTTTTCCAGCTATCCCAAGACTTCATAGCAGCTTGTCTGAACTTTGCTCTATCTTCTTTTGAAAAATTATGAAGCGTAACACCTTTAGCTTTAAGAGCTGTTGCTGCTTTTTCATTTTCAACTTCCATTGACTTCGTGACATTCATAGCAGCTTTTGCCATTGCTTTTCTAATGCCATCCTTATCTGCAGCACTTAAAGAATCCCATTTCTTTTTGTTGCAAGCTAAATGATCGGCAGGCATGGAGTGAAATCCTGGATAAGATGCGTGTTTGTTTGTGTCATACAAACCAGTTGTAAAATTATTTGCAAGTGTTGAGAAGTCAGCACCATCAATAACTCCGGTTTGTAAAGCCGTTGGCACTTCACCGAAATCCATTACGATTGGTTTTGAGCCAAGTGAGGCAAATATTTCAGTTTGCATTCCTGGAGGTGATCTAAACTTCCAGTCTTTAAGAACTGCAACACCGCTTAGTGGCTTTGCAGAAATTAAAGATTCCATTCCTGGAATCCACCAATCAATAAACTCCATATCAAATTGGTTATAAAGTTTATTTACTGCAGCACGTCCACCAGAATTTAACCAGTCATACATTTGGTAAGGTGTTTCGTATCCTCCCATAATATCACCAGCGAATTGAAAACCTGCGTTTTTTCCTGTTTGGTATGCTGCGCCTGTCATATCGCAATCAATAATGCCAGATCTTGCAGAGTTCCACACCTCAGGAGCTTTACCAGTCAATGCAGCGGAATGAATTATTTCAAACTTAATTCTTCCATTAGTATTAGCTGCAACGTCAGCTGCAAATTGTGTAGCTGCTTTTCCAGAAGGTGTTTGAGCGCCATGATGAGTTTCTGCTTTCAGCGTCATTTGCGCGTGAACAGGGCTCACAAACATCAAAACTGCAAAAAGAGCTGCAATTTTTTTTGTTAATTGTTTCATTTTGTCTCCCAATAGTTAATTAACTTTATAAAATTTAATCATAGAGGTCATAAGAAATACACTTTAAAATTTATTAAAATGTCTTGTGCAACTTAAGATTGATTCAAATTACTCTTGATAAGTAAGGAATTTTATTAAAATGGGACTCAATATTTTTAACAGCCATCATACTCATTGCTTCACGAGTCTCATCATTTGCGCTACCAACATGGGGCAGGGTAAAACAATTATTTAATTTTAAATATCTTTCATCTAATTTAGGTTCATTATTAAAAACATCTAAACCTGCAGCATATATTTTATTATTTTCTAAAGCTTCGATGAGAGCGTTATCATCAACCGTTGAACCTCTTGAGGTATTAATTACTATTGCATGCTGAGGTAATAATTGTATCGCCTCTTTATTTAAAATGTGTTTGGTCTCAGGTGTTGCTGGGCAATGAATAGAAACATAATCACAGTGTGGCATCATTTTATTAACGCTATCAAAATATTTTGCCCCAGCCTCTAATTCTGCTGAAACTTTTTTTCTATTATAATAAACAATTTTCATTCCAAATCCTTTAGCTCTTTCAGCAACAATCCTTCCAATTCTCCCCATTCCTATTATTCCTAACGTTTTTCCAGTCATTGGTTTACCTACCATAAAATTGGTAAAATCAACTTTAGTATCTTTCCATTTTCCAGATTTTACTAAAGTTAGGCCTTCAAAAACTTTTCGAGCAGCATTTAACATCAAAAGCAAAGTTACTTCTGCAACTGCATCATTTAAAACGTTTGGTGCATTAGTAATAATAATATTTTTTTCCTTTGCAGCTGATATGTCAATATTATCATATCCGACTGCAACACTTGCAATAATTTTAAGCCTACCATTCATACTACTGAAAAAATTTTTATCAAATTTATCAAAACTGGTTGCTACAACACCGTCATATTCATTACATGTTTTTGCTAAATTTTCGTATGGAATAGCTTCATCCTTTAAATTTAATCTTACATCAAAATTATTTTTTAATTGTTGTTCTGCAAGATGTGAAATTTTTCTTGTTACTAAAATTTTAGGCTTGGTCATTAATGAGAATTTCTTGGAAGTCCTTTTTTCTTTGTAATATCCAAGTAAATACCCATCGAATTAATGCACGCTCCGTCCTCTAACTGACCTACTGTATTTCTTGCAATTTCTTGCCATGGAGTTTGATTATTTAGTTTAGGAATTTTCTTGTTTTTTCTTCTCTTTTTAAACTCTGTTGTAGAAATTAAAAGATCCACTCTTCTTTTGTTTAGATCAATTTTAATTTTATCACCTGTTTTAACTATACCTAAATCACCGCCAATCGCTGATTCTGGGGATACATTTAGGATAGAGGGACTTTCAGAAGTGCCACTCTGTCTTCCATCCCCAAGTGTGGGAAGTGCATTAATTCCTTTTTTTAATAAACGATCAGGTGGTTGCATATTCACCACCTCAGCAGATCCAGGGTAACCTACTGGACCGCATCCCCGTATAATTAAAATGGAATGTTCATCTATTTTAAGTTTACTACTGTTTATTCTAAGGTGATAGTCCTCAGGTCCTTCAAATACTACTGCGTTTGCTACAAAAGCATTTAAATGTTTTGGATTAGATAAATATCTTTCTCTAAACTCTTCACTAATTACGGATGTTTTCATCACTGCAGAGTTAAAAAAATTACTTCTCATGACGATAAAACCAGCATTATCAACCACTGGATCAGCAAAAGATTTTATTACATCAGGGTCTAACTTAATTTTTATTTTTAAGTTTTCCCCTAAAGTTTTACCAGTCACGGTCATCACGGAAGTATGTAACTTTTTTTGTTTTACTAATTCTTGCATAACCGCTGGAATTCCGCCCGCCTTATAAAAACTTTCCATTAAATGTTCTCCAGCAGGCTTACAATTTACTAATAAGGGAATATCGTGACCTAATTTTTGCCAATCTTCTAGATTTATTTTTACACCCATATGTTTTGCGATAGCGGATAGATGAGGGGGGCAATTACTTGAAGCACCAATCGCACTTGCAACAACGATTGCATTTTCAAAAGCTTTTTTTGTCATAATTTTTGATGGGACCAAATCCTCAAAAACCATTTCTACAATTCTTTTTCCAGTATCGTAGGAAATTTGTTCTCGTTCTCTATATGGAGCTGGAATAATCGCGCAACCTGTTAAAGACATCCCTAAAGCTTCAGCAACTGAATTCATTGAGGAGGCAGTTCCCATGGTATTACAGTGCCCAATACTTGGGGAGGAGGACGCTACCATGTCCATAAATTGATCGTAATTTATTTCTCCTTTACCTAGAAGTTTTCTAGCATCCCAAATTACAGACCCTGAACCTACTAATTTTCCATTATAGTAGCCATCCAACATTGGCCCACCCGATAAAACAATAGATGGAATATTTACAGTTGCAGCAGCCATGAGCGCAGCAGGCGTAGTTTTATCGCAACCTGTAGTTAACACCACCCCATCAATGGGATAGCCATATAAAACTTCAACCAAACTTAAGTAAGATAAATTTCTATCTAATGCAGCAGTTGGTCGTTTGCCTGACTCTTGAATTGGATGAGTTGGAAATTCCATAGGAATTCCACCTGCTTTTCTTATGCCATCCTTAATTCTAGCGCTTAGTTGTTGGAAATGACGATTACAAGGAGCTAGATCAGATCCTGATTGAGCTATACCAATAATTGGACTTCCAGATTGCAATTCTTTTCTTGTTAATCCATAATTTAGGTATCGCTCCAAATAAAGAGCTGTCATAGCTGGATCTTTGGGATTGTCGAACCATTGCTGACTTCTTAATTTTTTTTTATTCATTATTTTCTAAAATAAAATAGCACGTAATTCTAATAATTAGAAATGTTGACTAACTTTGATGATAATAATTATATATCAAAAGCATGAATAATATAATTAAACTTAACAAAAATGATAATGTTGCTGTCACAACTTTTGAAATTTCTCCGCAAACAAA
>VHCA01000019.1 GCA_016882225.1 Candidatus Pelagibacterales bacterium | reverse complement strand
AACCGCTTGATAGCGAAGAAAAAACAGCTGGAGGAATAATTATTCCAGATACTGCAAAAGAAAAACCTTCTGAAGGAAAAGTTGTGGCTGTAGGACCTGGGGCTAGAACAGAAGATGGAAAACTTTTACCTATGGATGTAAAAGTTGGAGATCTTGTTCTTTTTGGAAAATGGTCAGGAACTGAAGTTAAAATAGACGGTATAGAATACAGTATTATGAAAGAGTCCGACATCATGGGAATTACAGACAAAAAGAAAAAATAATTAACAAATAAAATAGGAGAATAAAAATGGCAGGAAAGTTAGTAAAATTCGATACTGAAGCAAGAAGCGCAATGCTTAGAGGCGTTGATATACTTGCTAACGCTGTAAGAGTAACGCTTGGGCCCAAGGGTCGTAACGTTGTTATTGATAAATCTTTTGGCGCTCCAAGAATTACTAAAGACGGAGTGACGGTTGCTAAAGAAGTTGAGCTAGAGGACAAGTTTGAAAACATGGGTGCTCAAATGGTTAAAGAAGTTGCAAACAAAACTAATGAAGAAGCTGGTGACGGAACTACAACTGCAACTGTATTAGCTCAAGCAATAGCAAGAGAAGGGTGTAAATATGTATCCGCTGGAATGAATCCAATGGATTTAAAAAGAGGAATTGATCTTGCTGTGGAAGCTGTTGTTAAAAAAATAAAAGATGGATCTAAAAAAGTAAAATCTAGTGAAGAAATTGCACAAGTTGGAACTATTTCTGCAAATGGTGAAAAAGAAATTGGAGATATGATTTCAAAAGCTATGCAAAAAGTTGGAAATGAAGGTGTTATAACTGTTGAAGAAGCTAAAGGTTTATCAACTGAACTAGATGTAGTTGAAGGTATGCAATTCGACAGAGGATATCTTTCACCTTACTTCATTACTAATGCAGATAAGATGATTACTGAATTGGATGATCCTCTAATTTTTATTTGCGAAAAAAAATTAACAAGCCTACAATCTTTAGTTCCATTACTAGAGTCTGTAGTTCAATCAAGCAGACCACTTCTAATTATAGCTGAAGATGTAGAGGGTGAAGCTCTAGCAACTCTTGTAGTAAATAAATTAAGAGGAGGACTAAAAGTTGTCGCTGTAAAAGCACCAGGCTTTGGTGATCGAAGAAAATCAATGCTGGAGGATATTGCAATCTTAACTGGTGGACAAGTAATCTCTGATGACCTTGGAATTAAACTTGAAAATGTAAAAATTAAAGATCTTGGTCAATGTAAAAAAGTTAAAGTTGACAAAGATAATACAACTATAGTTGATGGCTCAGGAAAAAAAGCTGACATTGAAGCAAGATGTACTCAAATCAGAAAACAAATTGATGAGACGACTTCGGATTATGACAAAGAAAAACTTCAAGAAAGACTTGCAAAATTAGCAGGTGGTGTTGCAATTATTAAAGTGGGTGGAGCAACTGAAGTTGAGGTTAAAGAAAGAAAAGATCGAGTTGAGGATGCACTAAATGCTACTAGAGCAGCTGTACAAGAAGGTGTGGTTGTTGGCGGTGGATGTGCATTACTTTATGCTTCAGAAGCTCTTGATGCTATTAAGCCTAAGGGTGACGATCAAAAAGCTGGAGTAGAAATAATTAAAAAAGCTTTACAATACCCGATAAGACAAATTGCAGCTAACTCTGGTGTAGATGGATCTGTAATTGTTGGAAAACTTCTTGAAGGAAAAAAACCTTCACAAGGATACGATGCTCAAGCTGAAGAGTACTGCGATATGTTCCAAAGAGGAATTATAGACCCTACAAAAGTAGTAAGAACAGCATTGCAAGACGCTGCATCAATAGCAGGTCTACTTGTAACCACTGAAGCAATGATTGCTGATAAACCTGAAGAAAAAGGTTCCAACGGTGGCGGAATGCCTAGAGGTATGGGTGGTGGTGGAATGGGTGGTATGGGTGGTATGGGTGGAATGGATATGTAATACCATTTCAGTTAAAGAAGATACTTATACACATTAACAAAAAAAATTAGAACCCTCTGAAAGAAATTTCAGGGGGTTTTTTATTTATTCACTAAAAACTTAATTACACTATTAACATTTTCATCTGGTGGAAAAACTGGATAAAAATATTTTATGATTTTATTATTACTCAATATCAAAGTAATTCTTTTTATTAATTTCATATCTTCAACTTCAAAAATAGGTAATTTTAATTGATTAGCAAACTCAAGTTTTTCATCAGATAAAACTTCATAGGGAAGATGTAATCTTTTTGCCATTTCTTTTTGATAATCAGTAGTTTGTGTCGATAATCCAAAAATAGTATCAACATTTAATCTTTTTAATTGATTAAAATTATCTCTAAATGAGCATGATTGAGGAGTGCACCCTCTGGCTCCAGGTATATTATCCCAGTTATTAGGCAAAGGTTTATCTGGTTGACCAGTCATTGGGTAAATATAAATAATTGTTAGACCCTTCATGTTAGATAAATCCACTAATTTATCAGTAGTAGATTTAAGTTTGATTGGTTTAATAATGTAATTATCTAAATGACCTAAATTTTCTTCACCCTTTGGCGCTGGAATCTTAGACCAGTCAACATTTGTTAAACTTTTTTGATTCATATTTTTGATTTTTTATTTTAAAGAATTTAAAAATTTTAAAAACTTATAATCAGAAAGTTTTTTTTTTGCAACTAAAACACATGCTGAACTTTTTAATATCAAACCATCACTGATAACTCTCAAATTATTTGCTTTCAAAGTCTTTCCTGTTGAAACTAGGTCAACTATAAACTCTGAAGATCCAGTATAAGGGTAAGTTTCTGTCGCTCCTAAACTTGGAATAATTTTAAATTGGGTAATACCTTTAGAATACAAAAATTTTCTTGTAAGATTAGGATACTTAGTTGCAACACGTATTCTAAAATTATTTTTGTCCTTAAAAAGATAAGAAATTTCTTCAAGATCAGCTGTTGTTTGTACATCAATCCAATCATTAGGAATTGCAACACATAAGTTCGCCTCTCCAAAATCTAAGACTTTAAAAACTTTAATTTTATTTTGATAGATTCTAGGGAACTCTCTAAGCAAATCTAATCCACTGATACCAGCATCTAATGATCCATCAAAGATTCTTTCTATAATTTCTTTTGAGTGCAAATAAATACCATTTATAAAATTAAATTTTTTAATTTTAAAAAAATAGTCTCTGTAATCTTTATGAAGTTTAGTAGAAGTTGCTTTATTAAAAAAAATTTCACTTTCCGATCTCATTCTACCTTTGCTGGGTAAAGCAAAACTGTAGTTAAGATTATTTTTGATCATTTCAAATGAGATTTATTGCTCCACCAACTGCTGGAATTTTTTTTTTAGAACCTAAAGCACTAAATAGATTGTCATAATTTCCGCCTCTAGCAAGATTAAGTTTTTTTTTGTTTGAGATTTTTACAATCTGAAATGTATAGCCTGTATAGTATTCTAAATCCCTACCAGTCTGAGAACTATAATAAAAATTATTTTGTTTAATTGTTTTTTTTATTTGATCAAAAAAACTAATTCTCTCTTCAAATAAATCTTTTCTCAAATTATTTTTAACACAAAAAAATTCTAAATTTTTTTTTAAACTACTTAACCTACAAGAAATTTTTAAAAAACCCTTAATAATTTTTACTGCTTTTTTACCATCATAAAAATCTCTTGGATCATTAATTTTACTTTCAAATCTATCTAAAATTTCTTGAACTTGCCTTCCGGATATATTTTTTTTAGGAAATTTTTTTAAATGTAAATATTTTTTTTTATCTATTAAAATATTTTTTAAATATAATTTTTGATTTGAATTTAGTATTTGTATTAAATCTTCAAAATAATTTATTCTACAAAAATGTTTTTTTAATCTTAGCTTCCATCTTTCAGGTAAATCAATATTTTCAATTAATATTTCAAAAAGCTTGATATCACCAAACTGTACTTTGAAATTTTTAACTTCTTTCTTAAAAATCTTTAGGGATTTAAAAATTGTTAAAAAAACATCTAAAGTTGATTTTTGTAATTCTGAAGAATTAATAATTTCACATCCCAATTGTTTTGTAACTATTGAATTTGCCCTATTCTTTCTGAATACATCGTCAAAATAAAAGAATTTTTTTTCTGCTTTAAATTTATTTTTTATGTAATTTAAGCAAACAGATAAAGTAAGATCAGTTCTTAAGCTAAAATTTTTTCCAATTTCATCTTGAAAACTATATGCTTGATCTCTAAAATTTTCACCTGATCTCTCAATAAGATAATCGGTATTTACAAATAAGCTTGGCTGAAAAAATTCATATTTAAATCCTTTAAATAATTTAAATAATTTTTTTGAAAAATTTGAATTACTATTTTGATAAGAGGTACTTTGCATATGTTAAATTTTTATTTCTTTAAGAAAATTTTCAATACTGCATTTTTTTTGTTTTGAAGAACTTTTCCAATCCTCTCTATTTATTGCATCACTTACTTTGTCAGTATCTTTTAGATTTTTAATCGTAACCTCATTATTTTTTACCTCATCCTCTCCACAAATTATTACATAAGGAGATTTTCTTTTGTCGGCATATTTAAGTTGGTTTTTAAGACTATTTTTCCCTAAATAAATTTCAGAACAAATATTTGCGTCACGAAGCTTTGATAGTATTTGTCTATAGTAACCTAGGTAAGCCTCATCAAGATTACATATTACTATAGGACCTATGATATTTTTAATTTTCAAATCATCATATTGCAAAAGTGCATAAATTAATCTGTCTACACCTATTGAAAAGCCTGTGGCTGGAGCATTAAGATTTTTAAATCTATTTACCAACTTATCATATCTACCTCCCCCTCCTATGGAACCAAATTCAATCTCTACATCTTTTTCATTTTTAACTTTAAAACTAAGATTTGCCTCAAAAATTGGTCCTGTGTAATAATCTAAACCTCGAATAACAGTTGGGTCAAAAACAAAATTTTTAAAATTAAATAATTCAAAATAATTTTTAATAATTATTAATTCCTTAATTCCTTCACTGAATATTTCATTTAGTGGAGTTATTTTATTAAAATCTTTAAAATCTAAAAAAGATATAATTTTATCAATCTGATTTTTTTTAAGCTCAGCTCCTTTTGTAAAATCACCAGACTTATCTTTTCTACCATTGCCTAGTAATAGCTCAACACCCTTAATACCTACGCGATCAAGCTTATCGATTGCTCTTAAAGTTGATTGTATTTGTTTGTAATCAAGAATTTTTAAATCTTCTAGTAATCCTTGCAGAAGTTTTCTATTATTAATTCTTATTTTAAAGTCCTGATTTTTTAAACCTATTTTATTTAATGTGTCTGAAATTACCAAACACAAATCTGCATCGTATTGAACATTAGAGTCTCCTACAATATCAATATCAAATTGAATGAACTCTCTAAATCTTCCTGGACCTGGTTTTTCATTTCTCCAAACTTGTCCAACTTGAAATCTCTTAAAGGGCCTTGGAAGTAAATCGTAATTTTTTGCAACATACCTAGCTAGTGGAGCGGTTAAATCGTATCTAAGAGAAATCCAATCATTCTCATCTTTAATACTAAATACACCGCTCTGAGGACGGTCCTGGTCAGGTAAAAATTTTCCAATAACATCAGAGTATTCAAAACTAGATGTTTCAAGTTGATCAAAGCCATTAAGTATAAAATTATTTTTAATTAAAGAAATAATTTCATCTCTCAATAAGAGTTCTTCATTAATTCTGTCCTTAAAACCCGATGGTAATTCTGGGTTTAATTTTTTATTCTCACTCATAATTTGTATTTTGGTACAGTTGGGTGGATTTGAACCACCGACCTCTTGATCCACAATCAAGCGCTCTAACCAACTGAGCTACAACTGCATTAAACTGATTAAGTTACGTATTATTTAAATTTTAAAAAAAATGATAGCGACGGCTAAAAGCCGTGATGTGGAATGATATGAAACAAAGCTTTTTTTAACATCGAAACTACTTAACGAAAAATACAGCTAAATTCAACAAAATTATAAGGGTTTATCAATGGTGGTCTGGGACGGAATTGAACCGCCGACACAAGCCTTTTCAGGGCTCTGCTCTACCAACTGAGCTACCAGACCACGGCGAAACTTCTTTCATAAAATAATTCATAATTCAATTGATATTTAAATTAGTTTGTTACTTTTGAGTAAATTATAAGTTTCATAAAGTGGAAGACCAACTACATTTGAATACGAACCATTAATAAATTTTATAAATTTTTCAGCATAACCTTGTATTGCGTAGGCTCCGGCCTTATCGATCCATTCCTTTGTAACTATATATTCATCTATTTCTTCAGATGTTAATTTCTTAAAAGTAATTTTGGTTATTACATTTTTTTGTGCAATAATTTTATCTTTGAATAAACATACGCTTGTTAAGACAGAGTGTTTTCTTCCAGAAAAAAATTCTAAAAATTGTCTAGCTTCTACTTTGTCTTTAGGTTTTAAAAAAATTTTATTACTGCAAAATACAATGGTATCTGCTGATAAGATAAATAATCCCTTAAAATTTTTTGATATATCTAATGCTTTTTCAATTGCAATTCGCTTACAATAATCTTTTGGTTTTTCTTTTTTTCTTACCTCTTCATTAATATCTGAGGGCTGAATAAAACTTGGCTTAATTCCTATTTTATTTAAAAGATCTATTCTTCTTTGTGACTTTGAAGCTAAAACAAAACCCTTAGCTTCATGCATTATTTAAATCTAAAAGTAATTCTACCTTTGGTTAGATCGTATGGAGTAACCTCAACCATAACCTCATCGCCTGCAAGAACCCTAATACGATTTTTTCTCATCTTACCTGCAGTGTGTGCAAGAATAACATGATTATTTTCTAACTTTACTCGAAACATAGCATTTGGAAGAAGTTCTGTTACAACTCCCTTAAACTCTAACATTTCTTCTTTTGCCATATTCAACTTATCCTAACTCTAATTGATTGGGAGTGAGCAAACAACCCCTCATAGTCAGCAAGTTCCATAGCAGATCTTCCTATTTTTTCAAGTCCAGTCTTACTCATTTTAACTACTGAAATTTTTTTATAAAAATCATAGACCGATAAACCAGAAGAAAACCTTGCGGAACCAGAGGTTGGAAGCACATGATTAGGTCCTGCTAAATAATCTCCAATCGCTTCAGGTGAATATTCTCCAAGAAAAATTGATCCAGCATTACGAATATTTTTTAAAATTTTATTATATTCCTTAACTTTAATTTCTAAATGCTCAGGAGCAATTAAATTAACAACATCTGTAACCTCATTAAAATTATTACAAATTATAATTGCACCATTATTTTTAATCGACTGTGTTGCTATATCTTTTCTTGGTAAAACCTGTAAAAGTTTATAAACCTTTGTCTTAACTTCCTCTGCAAAATTATTTGAAGTTGTTACAAGTATTGATTGCGAGAGAACATCGTGTTCTGCCTGAGAAAGCAAATCTAGAGCTGTTAATGTAGAATTATTTTTATTATCCGCAATAACAGTTATTTCTGAAGGGCCAGCAACCATATCTATACCAACACTTCCAAATACTTCTTTTTTAGCAGAATTAACGTAAATATTTCCAGGTCCTACTATCTTATCAACTTTTTTAATTGTCTTTGTTCCAAATGCCATGGCTGCAATAGCCTGGGCTCCACCAACTTTAAATATTTTTTTTATTCCACAGACTCTTGCCGCATAAATTACACCAGGATTTATTATATTATTGGGTGCGGGTGTGCACATAATAATATCTTTAACCCCAGCAACTATCGCTGGAACAGAATTCATTATTACAGATGATGGGTAGCTAGCAGTTCCGCCTGGAATATAAATCCCAACTCTCTCAAGAGGCCTTAAATTGTAAGCTAAATAGTTTTTAAACTCATCATTAAACGCGTAACCTTTTAAATATTGCTTTGAATGAAATTTCTTTACTCTTTCAAAAGCAAGATTGATTGATTTTTTTAGTCTTGTATCAATTTTTTTTTCAATCTTTTTTCTTTCAAAATCAAAAATTTCTAAAGAATTATTCTTAGTATTATATTTGTCTAATTTTTTTTGATAATAAATTAATGCCTTATCACCTGAATTTTTAACATCATCAATTATTTTTTTTACCTTAGGTAATTTACTTGAAAAAAAATATTCTCTTTTTTTTAAAAATTTTTCAAAATCTTTTATAAAATTTTTTTTATATTTAAATATTTGCATTAAGTATTTTGTGCTTTGGTTTATAATTTGTTTTCCATGGTTTGCCAAAATCTTCTAAAGTAGATAATATATTATCTATCTCAATTTTAATTATTGACCCACCAGAAAAAATTAATTTTACAACTCTACTTTCTTTATGAGTTTCAAGTTTAATTGTTAAAAACTCAAGGATTTTCTCTTTTGTTTTTGGATTTATTCCTTTGGATTTAACTGATGAGACTTCATTAAAAACTAAAGCTGATCTTATTCTTTTATTTTCTCTAAAAATACCCCTTTCAGCATCCTCCCACATGAATCGATTAAATATACAAATGAATTTTCTATTTTTTGGTAAATACTTAATATCGTTCACTACAATTACTGAGTCCTGAAGATATGCGGAAAAAACTTTTAAATCTTCATCGTCCTCTGCAGTAATTTTTAAATTTATAATTTCTTTCTTATTTAACATTACAACTCTTAATAATTGCTCCACATTTTTTTAATTTAGACTGTATTTCTTCGTATCCTCTTTCTAAGTGATATATTCTGCTAACCGTAGAAGTACCCTGTGCACTTAGTGCTGCAAGAATTAATGCCACAGATGCTCTTAGATCAGTTGCCATAACTTCAGCACCTTTTAAAATTTTTCCACCATTAACTATAGATGTATTCTTAATAATTTTAATATCTGCACCCATTCTACTTAATTCTGAAACATGCAAAAATCTATTTTCAAAAATGTTTTCAGTGATTTGACATTTTCCTTTTATACTAGTTGCTAAGGCCATCAGTTGAGCCTGAATATCTGTGGGTAAACCTGGATAGGGTTTAGTTGAAAAACTAAATTTTTTTAATTTTTTTTTTGCATAAACTATAAAATGGTTATTTTTACTTATAACTGTTGCTCCTATTTTTTTAAAAAAACTTAATACATTCTGAACTTCATTTATCTTAACATTATTAATTTTTAATTTTCCTTTAGTTATTAACGCAGCAACTGCATAGGTTATAGCCTCAATCCTATCAGGTATTACCCTGTAGCTTTTACCGTTCAAATCTTTAACTCCAACTATTTCTATTATCCTTTGCTTTGAGTATTTTATTTTTGCCCCACAAACTTTTAAAAAATTAATTAAGTCAACAATCTCGGGTTCTATTGCGGCATTCACAATTCTTGTCTTACCACTTGCCAGAACTGAGGCAAAAATTGCAGTTTCAGTTGCTCCAACAGATATTTTTGGAAATTTAATAACTGCTCCAGAAAGTTTTTTTGCTGATGCATATATATATCCGTCTTTAATAGAAATTTTTGCACCAAGTTTTCTTAATGCAAATATATGCAAGTCTACTGGTCTTGCTCCGATTGCACATCCACCTGGTAATGAAACTTTCGCCTTCTTTAATTTAGCAAGTAATGGGCCAAGAACAAGTATGCCTGCTCTCATTGTTTTCATTATAGAATAGGGTGCAAAAATCTTTAGTTTTTTTTTTTTATTAAAAATAACTTTTCTGTTTTTTTCATCAAATTTTAATTGAATACCAAGGAACTTTAGTAACTCTATTAATGTAAAAACATCTCTAACTTTTGGAATATTTTTTATTTGAAAGGAATTCTTAATAAGTATGGATGAAATTAAAATAGGAAGACTTGCGTTTTTCGAACCAGAAATTGATACTTCACCTAATAACTTTTTACCGCCTTTAATTTTTAAGGCTTTCATTTTAAATTTTCGGAAGTGTAACGCCTTTTTGCTTCATATATTTACCTTTTCTGTCCTTATATGAAACCATTGGCTCTTCATCCCCTTTTAAAAATATAAATTGGCAAGCACCTTCATTTGCATAAATTTTTGCAGGTAGTGGCGTTGTGTTAGAAAACTCCAGCGTTACATGGCCTTCCCATTCTGGCTCTAGTGGTGTTACATTTACAATAATTCCGCATCTAGCATATGTGCTTTTTCCAAGGCAAATTACAAGGATATCTCTGGGTATCTTAAAATATTCTACAGTTCTTGCCAGAACGAATGAGTTAGGAGGAACTATGCAAATGTTAGTTTTCCTTTTAATAAAACTTTTTTGTGAAAACTTTTTTGGATCAACTACTGCAGAGTCAATATTTGTAAAAATTTTAAATTCATTAGAAACTCTAGCATCATAGCCATAGGAAGATAAACCGTAAGAAATTTTATTTTTTCTTTGTTGTTTTTCGACAAAAGGGGATATTAATTTTTTTTCTTTTACTAGTTGTTTAATTGAAGAATCTGAAAGTATACTCATTTAACTTTTATTTTTTATTTTTTTTAAAAATTCTTTACGTTTTTTAATATTTTCTAATAATGCTCTTGAGAGTTTTTCTTTTTTTTGATCTTTTGAAGTAATCATCAAGATTTGACTTACAACTACTTATTTGGATTAGTCAAATCCTCCAAAGTAACAGGCTTATTGATGTCATGCATCTGCTCTACCTGCTCTTCTTCTTGTGGTTTTTTAGAGGCTCTTTTCGCTTGTCTTAATGCTAGACGTTCTTTACGTTTTGCTTCTTTAAGCATAGCTCTTTCACCACGTTTAGACTTATAATCATAATGTATACCCATGGAAGAGCCTCCATTTAAAAGTTATTAAACTTTTTTTAAGTTTACTGCTGAGGGACCTTTTTTCCCATCCTCAATATCAAACGTAAGAACATCGCCTTCGTCAAGATAATCAATTCCAGCACTTTTTACTGCAGACATATGTACGAATACATCTTTCTGCTTATCGTCTCTTTCGATAAAACCGTAGCCTTTGCTACCGTTAAACCATTTTACTTTACCTTTTATACTCATTACCTTTTTTGTTATATTAGTTATCTTTTAAAGCATTTATTTAAAAGATTGGTTCCTTAAATATTTATACTAAATAAAAGTCAAGAAACTAAAGTATTTTAGAAAAAAAACTGAAGTAATACTAATATATATTAAAATATATTAAATATAACTATTGGCCCCCATAGTTAAGCGGCATAACAAGTCCATGGTAAGGATTAGTGAGAAGTTCAATTCTTCTTGGGGGCACCAGTTAAATAATCCACTCCTTAAATTTATTTTTATTTTGAACTATATATTTTGGAAAAGATTCATCTAAATCGACTCTTTTATATTTAATTTTTCTATCAAATATATCTTCAAGATTTCTGATTTTTTTTTCTATAACACCTTTATTGTTTAAATTACTATTAAGTAATTCTCCGTGAGAAAAAGAGTTAATCTTTTTTCTTATTGCTTCAGGAGTTTGGAGATAACTAAAATGCCAACCACCATTTTCAATTATTTGCAAATTTTTAATTTTATCAATTCTCCAAAAAGGGTATTTTTTGAATTTTAAAGTACGTAACCAGTGTGGTGTTTTTAAATTTTTAAATTTACAAATTTTAGAACCATGCCAGCCGCTTTCTGTAACATTTAAAATATTTAGTTTATAATTAAACATTCTCTGGGAAAAAACTCCGTAATTTTTAGAATTATACAAACCTAACTTTCGAAGATCTGGAATTTCATCCACATCAGAAATTATTATTAGATCATCTGCATTTGCATTTTTTAAACCCTTAAATATTGAATTTCTCTGCGTTTGTTCAATTAGAGAATTTGGTCCGTAGTTTGGACCTAAATATTTTTTATCTACTTTATCAACAACTATATAAATAATTTTATTTTTAAATTTTTTAAAATTATTTAAATCAAAATTTAAACTCCTTTTCTTACCTTGATGATCATACACGCACTCTGAAACTACAAAATAATCAACTTTTTCATTTAAAATATTTAATCTAATATCTAAAATAAGATTTTCATTAAAAAATTGAAAACAATCATAAATTGCCATTTTAATTTTTAATTAAAGACTTATTTTTTTGTAAAAGTAGTAAGTGCTAATTTCATTTTATCTAAATTTGATGAAGAGCAATGAATATGTGTTCTGTCTGTAATCAAAACTTCACCTACTTTCCACTTATAAACAAGTTCAATTTCTAAACCTTGTAAATTTTTAATATCAATATGTTTCATATACTTCTGATGAAGTTTTGTATCAAAATTTTTATTGCCGAGATGATCTTTTGATCGATCGTTCTGATCAGGATTTGGTTTAAAGTTTAATTCTTCTGGATCGACAGTGAAAGTGGTCGACCGTCCATACCATTTATTCTTAAAAAAAATTGTCTCACCATATGTAAGTGGAACTAAGACTTGTTTGTAGATTACATCCTCAGGAATAAAACCAGAATCCACATGTAAGCCTAGAGGGTGAAAGCTTTCATGATAAAGACCAAAAAGATCTGTTCCATCATCATTTTTAAGATTATCCATCTTATAATCGCCCAGAACTTCCTTTAATTTTTTAATATATAGTTTGTCTAATTCCTTGTCGTAACTTTGTATCCACGCTTTCTTTTTTACGTTTTGTTTTTGATTAAAAACTCTAAGTGGAAGTTTATTATATAAATCTTTAATCCTCTCAGTCTCTTCCAGGGAAAATAATTTTTCTATAACTGGTGGTCCTTCATATTGTTTGATTAAGTTTATGTTATTTCTGAACATTAATTTAAATGAGTTATAAATTTTTAATCAGCCTTAATAGTGCTATCTATAAACAATTTCAATGACTAGCATAAAATTTTCTTAATAATATAATAGTTCTTTTTATATGGCCTTAGAAGTTAAAGTTCCTGATATTGGTGATTTTAAGAATGTAGAAATTATAGAAATTCTGGTTCATGAAGGTGACGAAATAAAGAAAAATGATCCATTAATTACTCTAGAAAGCGACAAATCTAGTGTAGAGATTCCATCCCCTTACGATGGAAAAATTTCCAACATTAAAGTTAAGGTTGGAGACAAAGTTTCTCAAGGCTCTTTGATTGCAATAATTTCTAATGGAACTTCAGAAAAAATTACATCCCCAGTTAATAAGAAAGATATTATTCCACCTGAAACGGAAAAAATTATTAAGCAAGCTGAACAAAATCTAGAAATAAATACTTCAAATTTAAAAAATGGAACCTCGCAAATTGCATCGTATGATAATACAAAATCTTTTAGAAAATATTTAAACGATAATGGATCAAAAAATTTTCATGATGATGTTGATCCAGACGAGACGAATGAGTGGATCGAGTCGTTAAATGACGTTGTTGAAAGAGATGGCCCGAGAAGAGCTCATTATTTGATTGGTAAACTAATTAATCAAGCATACATTTCGGGCTCTAATATACCTTACAACCAAAAAACACCTTACATAAATACAATTCCTCCTGAGATGCAAGCAAAGCATCCTGGTAATCAAAATATTGAAAACAAGATTAGGTCCTTAATTAGGTGGAACGCTGCTTGTATGGTTGTTAAAGCTAATAAAAAATCATCGGAGCTTGGTGGTCATATTGCAACTTTTGCATCAGCTGCAACTTTATATGATGTTGGTTTTAACCATTTTTGGAGAGCACAAAATGATAAATTTTTAGGCGACTTAATTTATTTTCAAGGTCACTGCGCTCCTGGTATTTATTCTAGATCTTTTTTAGAAGGAAGATTTACTGCTAAACAACTTGAAAATTTTAGACAAGAAGTAGAAGGGAATGGTTTATCATCCTATCCTCATCCTTGGTTGATGCCAAACTATTGGCAATTCCCAACAGTGTCTATGGGTCTCGGACCAATAATGGCAATCTATCAAGCTAGATTTATGAAATACTTACAAAATAGAGGGTTGATTGAGGATCAGAATAGAAAAGTTTGGGCTTTTTTAGGGGATGGAGAAATGGATGAGCCTGAGTCAACTGGAGCTATAAGTTTAGCTTCAAGAGAAAAGTTAGATAATTTAATTTTTGTAATTAATTGTAATCTTCAACGACTTGATGGACCAGTTAGGGGAAATGGAAAAATAATTCAAGAGCTTGAGGGAGTTTTTAGAGGAGCAGGATGGAATGTTATAAAAGTAATTTGGGGTTCATACTGGGATCCTTTAATAACTAAAGACAAAACTGGCCTTTTATTAAAACGAATGGAGGAGGCGGTTGATGGGGAATATCAGGCCTTTAAAGCCAAGGGTGGAGCTTATGTTAGAAGTCATTTTTTTGGAAAGTATCCAGAACTTTTAGAATTAGTTTCAGACATGACCGATGACGATATTTGGAAGCTTAATAGAGGAGGACACGATCCTCATAAAGTGTATGCGGCCTATCACGCTGCAA
>VHCA01000018.1 GCA_016882225.1 Candidatus Pelagibacterales bacterium | reverse complement strand
GCCCCATTTCAATACCTCCAAGAACCCCAAGAAGACTAACCTCATTTAAGTCACCAAGATGACCTATTCTAAAAACTTTACCTTTTAGTCTTGATAAACCCATACCAAGAGAAATATTAAATTCATTTAATATAACTGACCTCAAATGATCAGAGTCAATGGCGCTTGGCGCAATCACAGTAGTACAAGTGTCTGAGTAGCAAGCAGAGTCTTTGCAAAATATTTCTAAACCCCAATTTTCTACAGCCAGTCTCGTAGCCTTTGCTAAACGGGCATGTCTTAAAAAAACATTCTCAAGCCCTTCTTCAGCTAGAATTTTCAAAGATTCTTCAAGACCAAATAATAGATTAGTAGCTGGTGTATAGGGGAAAAAACCATTTTTATTATTTTCAATCATTGTTTGCCAATCAAAAAAAGATTTCGGAAGTGTTGATGACTTATATTTTTCTAAAGCTTTTGGAGATACTGTATTAAATGAAATTCCAGGAGGTAGCATTAAGCCTTTTTGAGATGCGCCAACCATAACATCCACATTCCATTCATCATTTTCAAAATTCATCGAGGCAAGTGAGGACACTGTATCCACCATAAGAAGACAGGGATGTTTTAAGTCTTTAATTTTTTTTGAGATTTCTTGAATATTATTTTTTACTCCCGAAGAAGTTTCATTGTGAACTATCATTAAAGCTTTAATTTTTTTTTCTTTATCTTCTAGTAATTTTTTTTCTATTAATTCAATTTTAATACCACTTCTCCAATCAGAGGGTATTACATCAACATTTAATTTAAATTTTTTTGCAACATCAACCCAAAGATTCGAAAAATGTCCTGTTTCATAAACAAGGACTTTATCACCAGAAGACAATGTATTTACAATCGCAGCTTCCCATGCTCCAGTTCCTGAAGCGGGATAGATTATTAGATGGTTTTTTGTCTTAATTATTTTTTTTAAGTTATCGATTAACTTTAATAACATTTCTGAAAATTCTGGACCTCTATGATCGATAATTTGTTTATCCATAGCTCTAAGCACCCTATCAGGTATATTTGTGGGTCCCGGTATATGCACAAAATGTTTTCCTGATAAATATTTTTTATTTTTCATTTTTTTAATTTAGATTTTTTGATCATATTCACCAACTTTACCTGTTTTTTTTAGCAACTTATCAATAAAATTGAAGATATTTTTAGTGTCGCTTGCTGATTTAAGACTTTCAATCACAACTACTAATGAAGGTTTATTAGATGAGGCTCTAACAAGTCCCCAAGAATTGTCATCTAGAATAAATCTTATTCCGTTTACTAAAATTATCTCTTTAATAAATTGGTTATTAATTTTTTGTTTTGTATTTTTCATTTCAATAATTTTTTTTGATATAGAGTCTACTAATTTATATTTTTCATTATCATCGCAAAAAGGAGCCATAGTTGGTGTTTGAAAAGTTTTAGGAAGTTTATCAATGATTTCAGATATTTTAAGGTTTGAGGTTTCTATTAATTTACAAACTTGTATAGCAGACATTATTCCATCATCGTATCCTAGACCTATCGGTGTATTAAAAAAAAAATGACCACTTTTTTCAAAACCAGCAATAGCTTTTATTTGATTAACTTTTCTTTTAATATGTGAATGTCCAGTCTTCCAAAAAATAACTTCACAATTATTTTTTTTTAAAATCTCATCGTTTGAGAAAAGACAAGTAGATTTAATATCAATAACAAATTTGGATTTTTTATGATCATTAGAAATATTTCTTGCAATTAATAATCCAATTTTATCCGAAAAAATTTCTCGCCCTAAGTTATCAATAATTCCAACCCGATCCCCATCACCATCAAAACCAAAGCCTATATCAGCTTTATTTTTTCTAACTTCTTCACTTATTACATGAAGCATTTTAATATCTTCTGGATTTGGATTATATTTAGGAAAGTTAAAGTCTAAATTACAATCAACTTCAATTACATCACAGCCAATCTCTCTTAATATAATAGGTGCAAAGATGCCTGCAGTTCCATTTCCGCAAGCAACAACAGCTTTTATTTTTTTTTTTATTTTATTATTTTTAATAAGATGATTTATGTAAACTTCTTTAAAGTTGTGAATTTTATTTAATTTTCCACTACCTTGTAAAAATTTATTCTTAAAGGTAATATCTTTAAGTTCAGACATTTCTTCAGGGGCATGAGTAAGACCTTTTTCAATTCCCATTTTAATCCCAGTCCAACCATTTTCATTATGACTTGCAGTGACCATAGCGACTGCATCTGCATTAAGTTCAAATTGTGCAAAGTAAACCATAGGGGTTAAACTAAGACCTACATCCTCAACATCGCAACCCGTTTGAAGAAGTCCATTTATAAGACTATTTTTTATTTCTTCGCTATAGGACCTGTAGTCTTGACCAACAACTACTCTGGGCTTTTTTTTAATTTTATTTTGTATTTGTGTTCCAAGGGCTTTACCAACCGTTTCAATGCCACTTAGATTTATATCTTTCGGATATAACCACCTTGCGTCGTACTCTCTAAAGCCATTTTTGTTGATGTTGATATCTTTATTGTTCACAAAAAAAGTTTTTAATTTTTAGTGGTTTATCAAAATAAAAAATTATTATTTGACTTTTTTAAATTGTTCTACTAATGTTCTATTGTATAGTACTTATTAATAGTATACTTTGAATTTCACCACACAACATATAGTTGTTTAAGGGGAAAATCTAGATAAAATATAGTTTTATGCAAGATAATTTGGCTTTAGCCATTAAAAAAGTCGTGTTGGAAAAAAGAATCGATATTCCAAAACAAGAAATTAAGAACAACGTTAAAGACATAAAAAAACCAGATCTTTTCTCGCTTACTAGTGAAACTGAGTTATTTCAAAATGAAAAAGGCGTCACTGTTAAAATAGATAGGTCTAAGGATGTAAAGCTTACAAACTTTGGAAAAGCGACCTTAAGCGATAGATACCTAAATGAAGGCGAAAGTTTTCAAGACTTATTTGCAAGAGTTGCAAGCAACTATGCTGATAATAATCTTCATGCGCAAAGAATTTATAATTACATTAGCAATCTTTGGTTTATGCCAGCAACTCCAGTTCTTTCAAATGGAGGAACCGACAGGGGTCTTCCTATTTCTTGTTTTTTAAATGAAGCCGGAGATAGTTTAGATGGTATTCTTGATCTTTGGTCTGAAAATGTTTGGTTGGCAGCTAGGGGAGGTGGAATTGGAAGTTACTGGGGTAATTTAAGATCTATAGGAGAAAAAATTGGTAGAGTTGGAAAAACATCTGGAATTATTCCGTTTATAAAAGTTATGGACTCTTTAACCCTTGCTATAAGTCAAGGTTCATTACGTAGAGGTTCAGCAGCTTGCTATTTACAAATCGATCATCCTGAAATTGAAGAATTCATAGAAATGAGAAGACCTACTGGCGGAGATCCAAATAGAAAAGCTTTAAATCTTCATCATGGAGTTTTGGTAACAGATGCTTTTATGCGAGCTGTTGAAACAGATGATCAATGGGCTTTAAAAAGTCCTTACGATGGAACTGTACAAGCAACTATTCCAGCAAGAAATTTATGGATTAGGCTGCTTACAGCTAGAGTTGAAACTGGGGAACCGTATATAATATTTATTGATACAGTGAATAGACTAATTCCTCAACACCATAAGCTTGCAGGACTAATGGTTAAGACTTCAAACTTATGTAGTGAAATTACTCTTCCAACAGGGCTAGATAAACACGGTAAAGATAGAACAGCAGTTTGTTGCTTGTCCTCACTTAATATTGAAACGTATGATGAGTGGAAAGATGATAAATTTTTTATTGAAGATGTTATGAGATTTTTAGATAATGTCTTAACTGAGTTTATAGAGAAAGCGCCAGACTCTTTTAAAGATGCAAAATACTCTGCTCATAGGGAGAGAAGTGTTGGTCTTGGTGTTATGGGTTTTCATTCTTTTCTGCAAAAAAATATGATTCCAATTGAGTCCGTAATGTCAAAAGTATGGAACTCAAAAATCTTTAAATATATTGATCAAGAAGTTAATAAAGCTTCGAAGAAACTAGCAGAAGAGCGAGGAGCTTGCCCTGATGCTCAAGAGTATGGAATAATGGAGAGATTTTCTAACAAAACCGCCATTGCTCCAACGGCATCTATTTCTATTATTTGCGGTGGTTCTTCGCCAGGAATTGAACCAGTAGCTGCAAATAGTTATACTCATAAAACTTTATCCGGATCTTTTAACGTAAGAAATAAGTATTTAGAAAAAATCTTGGAAAAGTATGAAAAAAATAATAACGAAGTTTGGTCTTCTATTACAACAAACCAAGGTTCAGTCAGTCACCTAGAATTTTTAACGCAAGAAGAAAAAGAAGTTTTTAAAACTGCATTTGAAATTGACCAGAGATGGTTGATTGATCTAAGTGCAGATAGAACGCCTTATATTTCGCAGGCTCAATCATTAAATGTATTTATACCTGCGGATGTTCATAAAAGAGATTTACATCAAATACACTTTCAAGCTTGGAAAAAAGGTCTGAAGAGCATGTATTATTGTAGATCAAAATCAATTCAAAGAGCTGAAGTTGTAAATAAAAGTGCATCTTCAAACTCACAGAATAACAACAAACCAAAAGATTATGAGGAGTGTTTATCATGTCAGTAGCATTAAAAGTTGAAGAACCAAAATTAACATTTTGCGACACGCAGGGCTTATTAAAAGATAACCCAGTTTACAAACCGTTTAGATATCCGTGGTGCTATGATGCATGGCTAACCCAGCAAAGAATTCATTGGCTTCCTGAAGAAGTACCTTTAGCTGAAGATGTTAGGGACTGGCAAAAGAAATTATCTCAGGCTGAAAAAAATTTATTAACACAAATTTTTAGATTTTTTACTCAAGCAGATGTTGAAGTTAACAATTGTTACTTAAGACATTATGTTAATGTTTTTAAACCAACGGAAGTATTAATGATGATGACTGCCTTCTCATCAATGGAGACTGTTCACATCGCTGCCTACTCGCATTTATTAGATACGATTGGAATGCCAGAAATAGAGTACTCAGCTTTTTTAAAATATAAGGAGATGAAAGATAAATATGATTATATGCAAACTTTCAGCACAAGTAGCAAAAGAGAGATTGCAAAAACCGTTGCTGTATTTAGTGCCTTTACCGAAGGTCTTCAGTTATTTGCAAGCTTTGCGATACTATTAAATTTTCCAAGATTTAATAAAATGAAAGGAATGGGGCAGATAGTTACCTGGTCTGTAAGGGATGAGACTTTACATTGTAACTCCATGATAAAAATTTTTAATACTTTTTGTGATGAAAACCCAGGATTATTAGACGAAAACCTTAAGAAAGATATCTATCAAGCTTGCAGAACTATTGTTCACCACGAAGATGCTTTCATTGATTTGGCATTTGAGTTTGGAAATATTGAAGGTTTAACAGCTAAACAAGTTAAAGATTACATCAGATGGATAGCAAATCGTAGACTGTCTCAGCTTAGGCTTGAGGAAATCTATGAAGTAAAAGAAAATCCACTTGAGTGGTTAGATACTATGCTTAATGCAGTTGAACACATGAATTTTTTTGAAGGCAGAGCTACAGAGTACTCTAAAGCATCTACAAAAGGTTCGTGGGTTGAAGCTTTCGATTTTACGAAATAGATAAATAAAGTAATTGTTAATTTTACTTAGATAATAATTTTATCTTTTTTCTATAGGAATTACTTTTCTGTGATTTGCTCCAGTATACTTTGACAAAGGTCTGATCAGCCTATTATCTTTAAGTTGCTCGATTATATGAGCTGACCAACCTGTAATTCTTGAGATAACAAATATTGGAGTAAAAAAATCAATATCAAATCCCATTAAAAAATATGTTGGACCAGATGGAAAATCTAAGTTTGGAAAAATATTTTTTTCTTTAATCATAGTATCAGAAAAAATCTTTGAAATTTTAGGAAGACGAGTGTTTTTATAATACTCTGCTGTTTTTAAATAATATTTAGTCATAGTTGGGACTCTAGAGTCACCTTTTTTATAAACTCTATGACCAAAGCCTATTATCAATTCCTTATTTTTTATTTTATTTAAAATGTATTTTTCTGCATCATTTTCATTTTTTACATCATTAAACATTTCCATCACTGCCTCATTAGCCCCACCATGCAATGGGCCTTTAAGGGATGAAACACCTCCAACTACTGCACTATGAAAATCTGAAAGGCTACTAGTAATCAATCTTGCAGTAAATGTTGAGGCATTAAAACTGTGCTCAGCATATAGTGTCATGGAGACATCAAATGCTTTAACAACTTCTTTGCTTGGAACTTTTCCAAAACACATGTGAAAGAAATTTTCTGAAAAGCTTAGTGTTTTGTCTGGATTAATTATTTCTAATCCTTTTCGACATCTAAAATTTGCCGCAACCACTGTTGGGATTTTTGCAAATAATCTTATAAATTTATTATAATTTGCTTTTTCAGAATTTTCAGCAATTTCAGGATCTTCAAGCGCAAGTAAACTTATTGAAGTTCTTGTGGTATCCATAGGATGTGAATTTTTTGGATACTCATTAATAATTTTTTTTATTTTTTCACTTACATTTCGGTTATATCTTTCTAATTGTTCAAAACTTTCAAGATCTTTTTTATTTGGAAGTTCTCCAAAGACAATTAAACGAGCAACCTCCTCAAAAGAACAATTTTCCGCAAGATCCTGCACTGCATATCCCCGATATGTAAGAGAGTTAATATCAGGCATGACTTCTGAAACTTTAGTTTCATCAGCAACTACACCAACTAGGCCTTTTTTTATTTCACTGTCAGAACTCACTCATGACCTTTTTTTGAAAATTTGAATATATTTTCGTCAAATTCACTATATTTTTCATAGTCAACTAGTTCATAAAGTCTTTTTCTAGTTTGCATCATTTCTATTAAATCTTTTTGATGCCCATCTTTAAATATTGTCTTAAGACCATCCTCGACACTTTTCATTGCTAAACGTTGCGTAGTAACTGGATAGATAACCACGTTAAATCCAAGATTTTTTAATTCTTTTGTTGTTAATAATTTTGATTTTCCAAACTCAGTCATATTCGCAAGAAGATAAGCATTTGTGCACTTTCTAACTTCTTCAAATTCTTTTTCATCTCTCATAGCTTCCGGAAAAATCATATCAGCTCCAGCATCTACATACGCTTGAATACGATTTATAGTTTTTTTTAATCCTTCCACAGCATTTGCATCTGTTCTTGCAATAATTAAAAAGTTTTTATCTTTTTTCGCTTTTACTGCAGATTTTATTTTTTTTACCATATCACTGATAGACACAACTTCTTTGTTATCCAAGTGTCCGCATCGTTTAGGATTAATTTGATCTTCAATATGACAACCAGATACACCACTATTTTCCAAGGTTTCAATAGTTCTTGCACAGTTCATCGCTTCACCAAATCCTGTATCTGCATCAACAATTGTTGGTAAATTTGTAACTCTTGCAATTTGTTCAGCTCTATTTGAAACTTCAGATAATGTTGTAAGTCCAATGTCAGGAACTCCAAGATCATTTGCCATAACTGCCCCTGATATATAAACGCCCTCAAAACCAATTTCTTCAATAAGTTTTGCAACCAAGGGGCTATACGCTCCAGGAAATCTTAATAGTTTTTTTGATTTTAAGTTTTTAATTAAATATTCTCTTTTTTCAGCAGAATTTTTTTTTACAAAATACATTTTAATTTAAAATTTTAGCTTTAGTTACAATATCTTTCATTTCAAGAAAATCTTTTATTAAAAAATCATGGTGAATAGTGTCATGATTTTTTTCAGTATAACCGTTTTTAACTAAAACAAATTTTACTTTTGCAGACCTTGCTGTTTCCGCATCAGTTTCACTGTCTCCAACCATTATGCTATTTGAAGTTTCAGTTTTAAGTATTTCTAGAACATTTGTTAAGTGTCTAGGGTCAGGTTTTCTATATTCAAAAGTATCAACGCCAGCGATATAATCGAAGTATTTAATCATATCTAATTCTATTAATAATTTTTTAGCAAGACTTTCCAATTTATTTGTACAAACTCCAAGAAGAATTTTTTTTGACTTACTCCATTCTAAAAACTTTATAACACCTTCAAGTGGAGCACTTTTTTTTGAAATATTATCTCTATAATAATTTATGAAATCATTAGTCATTTGCTGATGTAATAATTTATTAATTTTTTTTTCATCTTTTTCCACTGATCTTAAGATCATATTTGCAGCACCTCTTCCTGCAAGAAAGCGAATGTCAGATAATTCTTTAATTGTATATCCATATTTTTTCATTACAAAGTTATGAGCATCCATTAAATCTGGAGCAGAGTCCACCAAGGTTCCATCTAAATCAAAAATAATTGCAGTTCTCATTAAATTTTTAAAAAATTTGCCACAAAGAAATAAATTGTGAGTTAAATTATAAAATACTTACTATATTAAACATTACCTATTTTTAGTAAATCAGATATTTTCATCTAATCAATCTGGTTCATAATGAAAAATAAAATTTTGAGTCAAAACAGATTAAGACATAAAGCCATTTCAAACGGAGTAAGTTTAATTCAGCCCGAGACAATTTTTTTGTCTGAAGACACTAAGTTTGGAAAAAATGTAATTCTAGAACCGTACGTAGTAATTGGAAAAAAAGTTTCTATTGGAAACAATGTTAAAATTTTAAGTTTTTCATATCTAGAAGAAACAAAAATTGGAAATAATATAAGCGTAGGACCTTTTGCAAGATTACGACCCGGAACAGTATTAGAAAATAATTCTAGAGTTGGAAATTTTGTTGAAATTAAAAAATCAAAAATAGGAAAAAATTCAAAAGTAAATCATTTAAGTTATATCGGAGATACTTCTATTGGAAACAATGTAAATATAGGCGCTGGTACCATTACATGCAATTATGATGGGAAAAAAAAATACAAAACAAAAATTGATAGTAACTCATTTATCGGTTCAAATACTTCTTTAGTTGCACCTATTATCATTGGAAAAAATTCGACCATAGGAGCTGGTTCGGTAATAACCAAAAATGTTAAATCAAGCACCTTGGCGTTATCTAGGTCAGTTCAGTTAGCAATTAAGAAAACCAAAAAAAATAAATAACATGTGTGGAATAATTGGAATTGCAAGTAGCCGAGATGTTTCAAAAGATATTTTGAGTTCTTTAAAAAAACTTGAATACCGAGGGTATGACTCAGCTGGTATATCTATAATTCAAGATGGTAACATTCATGAAAATAAGTGCCCTGGAAAAGTAGAAGATTTAGAAAAGTTAATTAAAAAAACTAAGTTTACAGGAAATATCGGGATAGGTCATGTTCGTTGGGCAACGCATGGAATTCCAAACAAAACTAATGCTCATCCACATTCTTCAGATAATGTTTCAGTCGTTCATAATGGAATAATTGAAAATTCTTCAATTTTAAAAAAAGAATTAGTTACAAAGGGTCATATTTTTAAATCTCAGACTGATACAGAAGTAGTTACCCATCTACTAACAGAAAATCTAAAAAATTCTGATTTATTAGATGCAGTTTTTAATACCATAAAGAAATTAGAAGGAAGTTTTGCACTTGGAATAATATTCAAAAAATATTCAGATATTATTGTAGGTGCAAGAAAAGGAAGTCCTCTTGCAGTTGGTTATTCAAATAATGAAAATTATCTAGGATCCGACTCGTACGCTTTAAATACAATGACAAATAAGGTTTCTTATTTGGATGATGGGGAGGTTTGTATTTTAAAAAAAAATAGTGTGGAGTTTTATGATCATAGTAAGAAAAAGATAAACAAAAAAATTCATTTAATTGAAGAAAGTAATGGAACTTATAGCAAAGGTAACTATAGAGATTTTATGCTTAAAGAAATATTTGATCAGCCTGAAATTGCAAAGAAATGTATAAATGAATACGTTGATAAGCTAAGAAAAGATATAAATATTGTCAATTTTCCGATTGATCCAACCAAGATTGAAAGAGTTTATCTTATTGCCTGTGGAACAGCTTTTCATTCTTGCATGGTAGCAAAATACTGGTTTGAGGAATTTACTGATATCGATGTTTCTGTAGATATAGCTTCAGAGTTTAGATACCGAAAACATAAATTTAAAAAAAATGATTTTTATATCTTTGTTTCACAATCAGGGGAAACAGCAGATACCATTGCAGCTTTAGATTTTTGTAAAAAAAATTCAGTAAAAACTTGTTCTATTATAAATGTAGTTGAAAGTTCACTATCAAGGTTATCAGATTTAGTTTTACCAATACATGTTGGCCCAGAAGTTGGGGTTGCATCTACAAAAGCTTTTATAGGTCAAATAATAGTTTTGATGTTTTTAATATTAAAAATATCTAGGTTAAGAAATCAACTTAATGAAAAAAAATATTTGAGAATTATAGACAACATCTATCAGCTTAGTAATCATATAAATGAAATGTTAAAAAAAAGTTCTGATATCGAGAGTATCTCTAACGACTTTGTTAATATTAAAGGCTCAATATTTTTAGGAAGAGGACTTTCATATCCTATTGCTCTCGAAGGAGCATTGAAATTTAAAGAACTTACATACATTCATGCTGAGGGTTATCCTGCGGGAGAAATGAAACATGGACCACTTGCTTTGATAGAAGAGGGAATGCCAGTGGTTGTTATTGCAATTAAGGATAGGTACTACGAAAAAACTTTATCAAATATGCAAGAAGTTATTGCAAGAGGTGGAAAAGTTTTATTAATTTCAGATCATAAAGATAATGGGTCCATAAGCGAAAATATTTGGTCAGAGATTAATATTCCAACTTGTGACGAAACTATAGCACCAATTCTTGCAACCATTCCTCTTCAACTTCTTGCTTACAACGTAGCTTTGAAAAAAGGTTATGACATTGATAAGCCTAGAAATTTAGCTAAATCTGTTACTGTAGAATAATTTTTACTTGTTAGGGCAAACACCTGTATATATACCCTAGGTTGAATATGAAAACTTGGTCAATTAATAGCTGGAGAAAAAAGCCTGCAAAGCATTTGCCTCTTTATGAAAATGAAGCAAAGCTAAATGAGGTACTAAAAGAAATTTCTAAATTTCCTCCTCTTGTTTTTGCAGGAGAGACAAGAACGCTAAAACAAATGCTTGCTGACGTGAGTGAAGGAAAAGCATTTTTGTTCCAAGGTGGGGACTGCGCAGAAAGTTTTGAAGAATTTCTTCCAGATAATATAAGAGATTTATTTAAGGTAATTTTACAGGTCTCTTTAATTTTAACTGTTTCATCACATCTTCCAATTATAAAAGTTGGAAGAGTTGCTGGACAATTTTCTAAACCCAGAAGTTCTCCAACAGAAGTAATTAATGGAAAAGAACTGCCAAGTTATTTGGGAGATAATATTAATTCTATGAAATTTGATAGTGAGCATAGAAAACCTGATCCTATAAGATTATTAAGAGCTTACTCCCAGTCTGCTGCAACGCTCAATTTACTTAGAGCATTTTCTCAAGGAGGCTTTGCAGATTTAAGTAAAGTTCACTTATGGAATATGGACTTTGTAAATGATTCAGCAAATAAAAAATTTAAAGACATACAAGATAAAGTAAGCGAAGCTTTAAATTTTATGAATGCTTGCGGAATTACAATTGAGCAAAACAGAAGATTAAGAACTGTAAATTTTTATACAAGCCACGAAGCTTTGCATTTACCATTCGAAGAAGCAATGACACGCGTAGATTCTACAACTGGAGAACATCATGACACGTCTGCTCATTTTTTATGGATAGGTGATAGAACAAGACAAATAGATGGAGCGCATGTTGAGTTTTGCAAAGGTATTAAAAACCCAATAGGAATTAAATGTGGACCAACATTAGATCCTTCAGAACTTATTAAACTTTTAGATATTTTAAACCCTGAGAATGAAGCAGGTAGAATAACTTTAATTTCAAGATTTGGTTTTGATAAAGTTAAGAAAAATTTACCTAAACTTATTCAAGCAGTTAAAAAAGGTAATAAAAAAGTTGTATGGTCATGCGATCCAATGCATGGAAATACAATCAAAGCTCCAAGTGGCTACAAAACTAGACCTTTTGAAAATATAATCTCAGAAGTAAAACAGTTTTTTGAGGTACATCATAATGAAGGAACCTATGCAGGTGGCTTACACATAGAAATGACTGGTAAAAATGTAACCGAATGTATTGGCGGAGCTCAGAATATAACCGATAAAGATTTATCTAATAGGTATCATACTCACTGTGATCCCAGATTAAATGCAAATCAGGCGATTGAGCTTGCATTTTTAATCTCTGAAGAAATAAAGAAAAATTCAAAATTTTCGATTAATTCCATAAAAAAAGCTTCCTAAAGTTATTTTAATAATTTTGCTAAGTTAGTTATGACAAGGTAAAAGTATTTTTATGCAACCAAAAGAAAGAGTCGATTATATTAAAACCTGGATTGTAAATTACTGTAATTTGATGGAAAAAAAGCCATCCTGCTTAGTAGTTGGTGTCTCTGGAGGGATCGACTCTGCAGTTGTTAGTACCATTTCAGCTTTAACAGGTTTTAGAGTTAAGGCATTATCAATGCCTATAAGGCAGTTAAAGTTTCAAGATGATTTAAGTAGGAAACATATCAAGTGGCTTTTGAAAAATTTTTCTAACGTTGATGAAGTTATTCTAAATTTAGATGAAACATTTGATTCTTTTGAAAAAACTTTAGATAACTTTAAATCAGAGCACGCTTCTGCAAACTCAAGGGCAAGACTTCGAATGACCACTCTTTACCAGGTTGCAGGCTCATGTAACGGAATTGTTGTCGGAACTGGTAACAAAGTTGAGGATTTTGGGGTGGGTTTTTATACAAAATATGGAGATGGGGGAGTTGATATATCTCCGATTGCAGATTGTACCAAAACAGATGTATGGGATATGGGTAAATATCTTGGAATTGCTGAAGAAATAATAAAAGCTGAACCAACAGATGGTCTATGGGTAGACGGTAGAACAGATGAAAAACAATTAGGCATGTCTTATCAAGAATTAGAAAAAGCCATGAGAGATCCAGAAGATAAAAATTATAAAAAATATTTAGAAATTAGAAAAAAGAATTTACATAAAATAAATCCTATTCCAGTGTGTACTTTTAAAAATGAGAAATGATTTATTTTTTTATAATACATTAAACAAAGTAAAAGAAAAGTTTACCCCATTAGATGAAAAACAAATTAAAATGTATGTCTGCGGTCCCACAGTATATGACGATCCTCATATTGGAAATGCAAGACCATTAGTTGTTTTTGATTTGTTATTTAGATTATTAAAAAAAAAATTTGGAAATAATAAAGTTACTTACGTTAGAAATATTACCGATATAGATGATAAAATAATTGATCGTGCAAATGAGCTTAATATTCCAATTGACGATTTAACACAAAGAGTAACAAAAAATTTTCTTGCCGATTGTAAATATTTAAATTGTTTAGATCCGTCACTTCAACCCAAGGCTACAGAGCATATCAAAGAAATGATTTCTATTATAGAAAAACTCATAAATAAAAATTTTGCATACGAAAAAGAGAAGCATGTTTATTTTGCTGTGGATAAATTTAGTGATTACGGAAAGCTTTCAAATAAAAAAATAGATGAACTATCTTCTGGAGCAAGAATAGAAGTTTCAGAATTAAAAAAAAATCCATTAGATTTTGTTCTTTGGAAGCCATCAAAAAATAAAGAGCCTTCCTGGGACTCGCCTTGGGGCAAAGGAAGGCCTGGTTGGCATATTGAATGTTCTGCTATGTCTGAAAAATATTTAGGGAAAAATTTTGACATTCATGGTGGTGGCCTTGATTTGATATTTCCACATCATGAAAATGAAATAGCACAATCTCAATGTGCTAATAATATTAAGTTTTTTTCAAAATTTTGGATGCACAATGGTTTTGTAACTATAAAAGATAAAAAAATGGCAAAATCAGAGGGTAATTTTATAAGCATTAATCAATTAAAAAAAAAATATAATGGGCAGGTTGTTCGTCTTGCACTTCTTAGTTCTCACTATAGACAACCTCTCAATTGGTCGGATGATTTGTTAAATAATTCTAAAAATATTTTAGACTCTTGGTATGCACATTATGAAATTGACTTTGATGAACCCAAAGAGGATGAGATTCTTTCTTTATATGATGATTTAAATACTCCAGATTTAATTTCAAAAATTCATGATTTTGCAAAGAAAGCAAATAAAGGAGATTCGAATTCAAAAAAAAAATTAAATAGTGTTTTAAAATTTATTGGTCTTTTTTCAGAAGATTTAAAGAAGTATCTCGTGTTTAAAGAGTCTTCCTCTACAATTTCAAAAGAAGAAGTAGAGGAATTAATCCAAAAAAGAAATCTTGCAAGAAAGAATAACGATTTTAAAAAGGCAGACCAAATAAGAAAAAAGTTAGAAAGTAAAGGTATTGAATTAAAAGATTTAAAAGAGACAACAAGCTGGCATTATAAATAATGGAATTAGAAAAAATATATATATTTGACACAACTTTAAGAGATGGCGCGCAAACTCAAGGAGTAAATTTTACTCTTGATGAAAAAATTAGAATTGCAGAATCTCTTAATAAGCTTGGAGTAGATTATATAGAAGGTGGCTGGCCAGGAGCAAATCCAACAGATACAAATTTTTTTAATAGAAAAAATAATTTTTCAAACTCAAATCTAGTTGCTTTTGGAATGACAAAGAGGACAGGCAGAAGTGCAGACAATGATCCTGGTTTATCATCAATATTAAATTCTAATACGAAATCTGTCTGTATTGTTGGAAAGACATGGGACTTTCATGTTGATATTGCACTTGGAATTTCAAAAGAAGAAAATCTAGAAAATATTTCTGAAACAACGAAACATTTTATTAAAAATAAAAGAGAATTTATGTTTGATGCAGAACATTTTTTTGATGGATATAAAAATAATAAAGAATATGCGCTTCAGTGTATTAAGACGGCGTATGATGAAGGAGCCAATTGGATTGTTTTGTGTGATACAAATGGAGGGACTTTACCTTTTGAAGTGGAGAAAATTGTAAGTGATGTAACAAAAATTATTCCAGGTAATAAAATTGGAATTCATACGCATAACGATACTGAAAATGCAGTTGCAAATACTCTTTCAGCTATTAATTCAGGTGCAAGGCAAATCCAAGGTACACTTAATGGTCTTGGAGAAAGATGTGGAAACGCAAATTTAGTTTCAATTATACCAACTCTACTACTAAAAGATTTTTTTAAAAAAAAATATAAACTCAATATAAATGAAAAAAATCTTAATTATTTAACAGAATGCTCTAGGCTTCTTGATGAGATTCTAAACAGAAAACCCAATAATCATGCGGCATATGTTGGCTCATCAGCCTTTTCGCATAAAGGGGGTCTACATGTTTCTGCGGTTGAAAAAAATCCTAAAACCTATGAACATATCGATCCCAAGTTAGTTGGAAATAGAAGAAACATAGTAGTTTCAGATCAGTCTGGTAAATCAAATATTTTATCTAGACTTGAAAGTTTAAAAATAAAGATAGATAAAAATGATCCAAGAGTTTCTAAATTATTAGATCAAGTAAAAGATAGAGAATTTATTGGCTACTCTTATGATGGCGCGGATGCATCATTTGAGCTTTTAACCAGAAGACTGTTAAACCAAGTTCCAGACTATTTAAAAATTCAAAAATACGAAG
>VHCA01000017.1 GCA_016882225.1 Candidatus Pelagibacterales bacterium | reverse complement strand
AACCACGATTAACTTGTCTTAATAAGTCAGACCTTCCAACAATTTCATTTAATGATTTAAATCCAAGTCCAGCCAAAATTTCTCTAACTTCCTCAGCTATAAATGTGAATAAATTAACAACTTTCTCTGGTGTGCCTGTGAATTTTTTTCTAAGCTCTTCATCTTGTGTGCAAATACCAACTGGACAAGTATTTGAATGGCACTGTCTTACCATAATACAGCCCATTGCTATCAAGGATGTGGTTGCTATACCAAAATCATCAGCTCCAAGCATTGCAGCCATAACAACATCTCGACCAGTTTTAATTCCACCATCGGTTCTTAAAATGACTTCATGCCTTAAACCATTTAAAGTTAACACTTGATTTGTTTCAGCAAGACCAATCTCCCAAGGGAGTCCAGCATACTTAATGCTTGTTTGCGGAGAAGCTCCAGTTCCACCTGAATGTCCGCTTATTAAAATTACATCAGCTTTCGCTTTTGCTACTCCAGCAGCAATTGTTCCAATACCGGTTGATGATACTAATTTAACTCCTATTTTTGCTTTAGGATTAATTTGTTTAAGATCATAAATTAACTGGGATAAGTCCTCAATTGAGTAGATATCATGATGAGGTGGCGGCGATATTAAAGTAACTCCAGGTGTAGAATGTCTTAAAGTTGCTATTTCTGCTGTTACTTTAAATCCAGGTAATTGACCGCCTTCTCCAGGTTTTGCTCCTTGAGATATTTTAATTTCTATTTCATCACAGTTATTTAAATATTCTGCCGTAACACCAAATCTTGCAGACGCTATTTGCTTAACTCTAGAGTTGGCATTATCCCCATTTTCTTTTTGTATCGCTCTTTTTGCATCTTCGCCACCTTCTCCAGAGCATGATGCGCCACCAATTCTATTCATTGCAACTGCAAGTGTTTCGTGAGCTTCTTTTGAAAGGGCCCCAAGAGACATGCTTCCACTTCCAAATCTTTTTCTTATATCTGTTACTGACTCAACCTCTTCAATAGAGATAGATTTTTTTATTTTATTAAAATCTAAAAGATCTCTTAAGTTTATTGGATATTGTTCATTTATTATTTTTGAATATTTTTTATATAAATCATAATTATCTGTGGCAACTGCGGTTTGTAACATATGCATCGTCACTGCCTGATTTGCATGTGACTCGCCATCTTTTCTAAATTTATAAAAGCCTCCTATAGGTAAAGAAATAACGTTTCCTCTAAAAGCTTTTGAGTGCTGAAGTTTAATCATTCTCTCAATACCAGATAATCCTAACCCTGATATTTTTGAAAACATGCCCGGGAAGTATTCTGCAATTAAAGATCTGCTTAAACCTAAACCACTAAAATTAAGACCTCCTCTATAAGAGCTAATTACTGAAATGCCTAACTTTGACATTACTTTTAAAAGTCCATCGTTGACGGCCTTAATATAATTATTAATACACTCAGAAAACGTTAACTTATTAAAAAGTTTTTTTTGCCATCGCTGATAAATGCTGTCCAATGCAAGATAAGGATTAACTGTAGTTGCTCCGGCACCAATTAAAACTGCAAAATAGTGAACATCTAAGCACTCCGATGACTTTACGTTTAAAGACACAAATTTTCTTAAACCTTTTGATACTAAGTGATTTTGAACTGCTCCAACTGCAAGAATAATTGGTATTCCAATTTTCTTATCTGAAACCTTTTCATCGGTTAAAATAATATGTTTTGATCCCTCTCTCGCTGCTCCTTCGGCCTCTAATTGAATTCTTTGTAATTGTTTTTTTAAATTTGTATTTTCATCTTCAACGTCATAGGTGCAATCAATTAAAGAATATTCCTCATTTAAAACTTCAAATAATTTCTTAAATTGCGCATTAGATAAAACAGGACTTTCAAGTAAATAACTTTTCTTATTAAACAAATCCTCCCCTAGAATATTCTGCAAATTTCCTATTCTAGTATTTAAAGACATAACTCTATTCTCTCTTAAAGAATCTATTGGTGGATTAGTAACTTGACTAAAGTTTTGTCTGAAAAAATGCGAAAGATTTTTAAATTGGTTTGATAAAACAGCTGGTGGAGTATCATCTCCCATTGAACCAACGGCTTCTTTTTGATCTTCGACCATGGGATGAAGTATCATTTCTAATTCTTCAATAGTTATTCCTGAAACGAATTGTTTCTGTCTTAAAATATCTCCTTCAAAAATATTAAATTCATTTAAATTTGAAAATTTTTTACTTATTTCAATTAAATTTTGACTAAATTTTTTATAAATTGGATTTTTAGATAAATGATCTTTGATTTTTTTATCAGTGAAATAATTTCCTTTATCAAGCTGCACTGCAATCATTTGTCCTGGGCCCACTCTTCCTCTAAAAATTATATTTTCATCATGAACCTGAACCATTCCTGTTTCGGAACCAACAAATAAAATTTTATCTTTGGTAATTGTATATCGTAAAGGTCTAAGGCCATTTCTATCATTTGCAGCGAGTATCCAGTTACCATCTGTTGCAGCAATTGCTGCTGGCCCGTCCCATGGTTCAATTACAGAATTTAAGTAGTTGTACATATCTCTGTAATTTTGAGGAAGTATTTTACTCCTCTTAGACCAAGCCTCAGGAATGAGCATCATTTTTACTAAAGGAAGTTCTCTTCCTGACCTTGCTAATAGTTCAAACACTGAATCTAAGCATGCCGTATCGGAACTTCCAGATTTCAAAATTGGTTTTATATCATCAATATTTTTATACAGATTAGACTCAATTCCTTGCTCATGAGTTTTCATCCAACTCACATTTCCTTTCAAGGTATTAATCTCTCCGTTATGCGCTACAATTCTAAAAGGTTGAGCAAGTTCCCAGCTTGGAAAAGTATTTGTCGAATAGCGTTGATGAAAAATTGAAAACCTTGAAATAAATCTTTTATCTTCAAGGTCAGGATAAAAATCAGATAAGTTCTGAGCAAGAAACATCCCTTTATAAATTATAGATCTTGAACTTAAGGATGAAATATAAAAATCTTTTAGTTGCGAGTCGGTTATTTTTTTTTCAATTCTTTTTCTTATAGTAAATAATTTTCTTTCAAGATCTTCGGTGTCGATAGGTGTATTTGGGTTAAATATAACCTGCTCTATTTCAGGTCTAGTGTCATTGGCCTTAGTTCCTAAAACTTTAGGCCTAACTGGAACTTGTCTCCAACAAAATACATTAAAATCATTAGATAATAACTCATGCTCTACTATAGTTCTGCAAGTCTCCTGAGCTCCATAATCGTTTCTTGGTAGAAAAATCATACCAATACAAAGCTGATTTTTCTGATTATATTGATGACCTGAGGATTGTATTTGCTCTTCAAAAAATGTCCTTGATATTTCTAGATGAATTCCAGCCCCATCCCCGCTTCCATCTTTCGCAACGGCGCCTCTGTGCCAAACTGCTTTAAGTGCCTCAATACCATTCTCAACTACTTCTCTTCTAGCCTTTCCGTCTAAGGATGCAACAAAGCCAACTCCACAGCTATCGTGTTCAAATTCTGGAGAATATGCATTATTTTTTATAAGTTTTTCTAGATTTTTTTTATAAAGGTTCATGCAACTAGTTTTTTTCTTTCAGCTAAAAACTTTTTATTTTTTAAATATTCATCAATCGATGTTGCAGCATCTCTTCCATCTCTAATTGCCCAAACTACTAGTGATGCACCTCGAACAATATCACCTGCTGCAAAAACTCCTTCAATATTAGTTTTCATTGTTTTTAAATCAGTTTTAATAGTCCCCCACTTAGAGACATCAAGCTTTGGCTCAGAAAATAGATTAGGAATATCTTCTGGATCAAAGCCTAAAGCTTTTATTACTATATCTGCATCTATTTTTTTTTCTGATCCTGATACTATTTCTGGCCTCTGTCTGCCGGTAGCATCTGTTTCTCCAAGCCTCATTTTATGAAGAATAACTTGTTTCACTATACCTTTCTCACCAATAAATTCTTTTGGATTTGTAAGCCAATTAAAATCAACGCCTTCTTCTTCTGCATTTGAGACCTCCCTTGCTGATCCTGGCATATTTTTTTTATCTCTTCTGTATAAACATTTTACAGATTTTGCATTTTGACGAATTGCAGTTCTAACACAATCCATTGCTGTATCCCCACCACCAATGACAACTATATTCTTACCTTCAGCATTAAGTGTTCCATCATCAAATAATTTAACTTTATCCCCTAGGCCTTTTTTGTTGGATGCTGTTAAAAATTCCATTGCAGGAAAAATATTTTTTAATGTGGATCCTTTTATCTCAACTTCTCTTGCTTTATAAACCCCGGTTGCAATTAAAATAGCATCATGTTTTTCTTTTAAATCTTGTAATGTATTTTTTTTACCAACTTCAAAATTTTGAGCAAATTTTATTCCGCTATCTTCTAAAAGTTTAGTTCTTCTCTCAACAATATGTTTTTCAAGTTTAAAGTTTGGAATACCATAAATTAAAAGACCTCCTGGTCTATCATATCTATCATAAACAATTATTTGATAACCAAGTTTTCTTAATTGTTCAGCCGCAGCAAGACCCGCTGGTCCAGCTCCAATTATACCAATGCTCTGATTTAAATTTTTTTTTACTTTAAAAGGTTTAATCCAACCGTTTTCAAATGCATGATCAGTAATAAATTTTTCAATTGATCCTATTGTAACTGTTCCATGTCCAGCTCTTTCAATTACGCAGTTTCCTTCACACAACCTATCTTGAGGACAAATTCTTCCACAAACTTCAGGCATGTTATTAGTTGCTGAAGACAATTCATAGGCTTCTTCTAATCTTCCTTCGGCCGTAAGTTTTAACCAGTCTGGAATATTATTTGATAAGGGACAATGTATCTGACAATACGGAACGCCACACTGAGAACATCTGCTTGATTGTTCTTTAGCCTTAGGTTCAATATAATTCTTATAAATTTCAAAAAAGTTTTTTACTCTCTCTGAAACTTTACTTTTAAGTGGAGTTTCTCCTTTTAAACCTACAAATTTGAGCATTTTTTCAGCCATATACAAATATTTTTAAAAAACTAATTTTTAGTCTATAATTTCATAAAATTCCTTTGTTTTAAATGCAAAATAGGTCAGCAAAATTTACTAAAATCATATTAAATAGTAATTATTAACCTTTTTTGAATATTTTCAATCTTTAATTGTAAACAAAAAATTACTAATTTTAAAATTAAAGTTCTTAAACCATTGTAATAGGTAATCTATGGAAGATTTATTAAAAATTTTTATATTAGGAATTATTCAGGGTATTACAGAGTTTCTTCCAATTTCATCGCATTCACATTTGATAATTTTTGAGAGGTTTTTAAACTTTAATAATAATAATGAAGTAATTAACTTAGCTTTTCATTTAGGCTCTTTACTTTCAGTTTTAGTTTTTTTCTCTAAGGAACTTCTAGCTCTAGTTCAAAACAGAAACATAATTATAAATCTTATCATAGGAACTATACCTGTGGTTATCATAGGATTTATATTTCATTATTTTGGACTAATTAAAATTTTATCTAACCCATTAATTATAGGATCAACAACAATACTATTCGCTTTTTTACTTTTTTTTGCAGATAAAAAAGATCAAAACAATACCATTGAGTTAAATCTAAATATGAAAGACTCTTTGATTATTGGATTATACCAAACTATCGCATTAATTCCTGGAGTTTCCAGATCAGGCATTACTATAACGGCAGCAAGGTTTTTGAACTACACAAGATATGATGCTGCAAAATTTTCATTTTTACTTTCAATACCAACTACTGGCGCTGCATGTTTTTTAGGTGTGCTCGATATAATTAAAATTGGTAGCGCGGAACTTACCTTAAATGCATTTGTTGCATTCTTATCTAGTTTTATATTTGCCCTTATAACACTGAAGTTATTTATGGGTTTTTTACAAAAATTTAGTTTTAATGTTTTTGTATATTACCGAGTTATATTTGGTATATTTATATTTATATATTTTATTTAATTTTTTTTTGAAAACATATAGGTAGACAATATGGTTTCAACTGATTTTGGATAGATAGCAAGGTCATTATATCCAGAAAATTTTCCAGAACAAATATTATCAAATTTTAAAATTTCAAGTTGATCTTCTGTAAGTAATGGTTTTGGAAAAAGTTGAAATATTTTTGCCTGTATTCTCGCAACAATATCTGGAACTGAAATAATAAATCTTTTTTTACCCATTACTTTAGACAACATTTCTATTAGCTCTTTAAAGGAGTGTATATTTGGACCTCCTAATTCATATATGCTTTCTTTCATTCTTTCCTCTTCTAATATTTTAATTATTGCATCACTAACATCACCAACATAAGTGGGCTGAAATTTAGTATTAATACCAACAAGAGGAATTATAGGAAATAAATTTACAAGCTTAGCAAATAAATTAAAAAAATTATCATCTTTTCCAAAAACTATTGATGGCCTTACAATACAATTATTTTGTAAATTTTTTTGAACTGCTTTCTCACCATTTAATTTCGAAATCAAGTAATTGGATTTACTATCGTGGTGGACTCCTAGTGCAGATATATGAATAAATTTTTTTATTTTTTTTTCTTTGGCAATCTTGGATAGGTAATCTGGAAATTTATTATGTAATAAATTAAACTTCTGTTTTTTATTTTCATAGAGAATTCCAATTAAATTTATAATAAAATCAGAATCTTCCATTAGTTCACTTAGGTTTGTAAAATCTAATTTTTTTAACTCTAACTGTCCTGGTTGCGCACAAACTTTTAAGTGAAGATTTTCATAAGGATTTCTTGTTATTGCAATTATTTCAAAATCTTTTTTTGCAAGCTTAGCTAATAAATTTCTACCAATTTGTCCGCTCGCTCCAAAAACAGTTACCTTCTTGTTATCCGCCATGAATTAACCCAATTATGTATTTAAATTTAAGATAAAATTGCGATATTAACTCGTTCACTATTTACTGAACTGAAATATGGAAGTCAAAATTTTAAAACAAGATCTGCCAAAAAATATAAATCTTGGTGAGGTTGTTGCTGTTGATACTGAAACCATGGGTTTAGATTTTTCAAGAGATAGACTATGTTTAGTTCAGCTCTCTCCGGGTGATAATAAAGTTTATATTATTCAGATCGATAAAGAAAGTTACCAAGCTGAAAACTTAAAAAAGATATTAGAAGATAAAAAAATTAAAAAAATATTTCAGTATGCTAGATTTGATCTTGCAGTTTTAAAAAAATATTTAAATGTAGAGGTGAACAATGTTTATTGTACAAAAATAGCTTCAAGAATCGGAAGAACCTATTCTGACAAACATGGTTTAAAAGATCTGTGTAAAGAACTTTTAAATATAGAACTTAGTAAAGCAATGCAATCATCAGACTGGGGTGCAGAAGAGCTTAGCAAGGAGCAAATACAATATGCTGCATCTGATGTTTTGTACTTACATAAAATTAAAAATGAACTAGATAAAATGCTTAAACGTGAAAATAGATTAGAAATCGCAGAACAATGTTTTAATTTTCTAAAGCATAGAGTAGCTCTTGATCTTGCAGGCTGGAACAATCAAGATATTTTTTCACATTAATGCCAATAAATACGAAAATTATAATAGCTAAAAAAGTAATTACTCAAGAAATTACTGCACTAAAAAAATTATCAAATCATTTAGATACGAGCTTTATTAAAGCAGTTGACCTTATTCATGGATGTAAAGGAAAAGTTATTGCAACAGGAGTTGGAAAATCTGGTCATATTATGAGAAAAATATCGGCAACTTTAAGTTCGACAGGAACATCATCTGTATTTCTAAACCCTGGAGATGCCTCTCATGGAGACCTTGGACTTGTGGATACTAGACAAGATATTTTTTTAATAATGTCTTACTCAGGAAATACTGATGAATTAAAAAATATTATTAACTTTGCAAAAAATTTCAAAGTTCCAATCATTGGAGTAGCTTCAAAAGATAACAGTGCTTTAATAAAGGCTAGCACAATAAAAATTTTAATACCTAAAGTTCAAGAGGCTGGCCTAGATATAGTTCCAACATCTTCATCAACTATTCAGATGGTTCTTGGGGATTGTTTAGCCGTATGTTTAATGAATAAGAAAAAATTTAATAAGGAAAATTTTGCATTATTTCATCCAAGTGGGAGCTTAGGAAAACAACTTATAATTGTAAAAAATCTTATGATTAAAGGAGCTGATCTTCCATTTGTTTTTGAGAACGAAAAAATAAAAAAAGCAATAATTGAAATTACTAAAAAAACTTTGGGATGCGTTCTAGTTAGAAATTCAAAAAAAAAAATTACTGGAATATTGACTGACGGTGATGTCAGACGACAAATAAATAAAAAAGATTTTTTAGAAAAAATTATTAAGAACTTTATGACAAAAAAACCATTAATTATTGAAGAAAATACTCTAGCTGTAAAGGCGCTAGAAATAATGAATAAAAAAAAAATTACTTCATTAATAGTAAAATCCAAAAATAATCAATACGGGCTAATTCATATCCATCACTTATTAGCCTTGGGAATTTAAATAATGCAGATTAGTTCGGTTAGAAAAAAGCAGATATACATCTCTGTTGCTGCACTCGTAGTAATCATAATAGTTTATATTATCTATCCTGCGGTAAATGAATATCGCCTTAAAAAATTATCAAGAAATATTACACCATCTGAAATCATTGCTAGCAACACTGTAGAAAACATTAGCTATACTGGGACTGATCTTTCTGGAAAACAATACAATATAAGAGCAAGGCTTGCGGGAATACAATCTGATAATCAAGATATTATTAATTTGATTGATGTAGATAGTGATTTTTTACTGAAAGATGGAACGGTTATAAAAGCTAGTTCTGAAAAAGGAATTTTCAACAAAAATACAAACGATGTTCTTTTTGAAATTAAAGTAAAAATTACTTATTTAAGTGACACCATAACTTGTAATAAAGCTGAGTTTTTAGGAAAATCAAATTTTATAACAATGAGTGGAAATATAATTGCTAATCTAGTTGATAAAAATGAAAAAAAAAAATCTAGTAAATTAATGGCTGATAGTTTGGTATATGATACCTTAAAAAAATCGGCTATTATGGAAACTGTTGATAAAACAAAACAAGTAACAGCAATTTTAAGTAATGAAAAATAAAATCACAAAATTTGCTGTCATTTCAAATGATACTTTGGCTGAAAAAAAACCTGACTTAGATAGTGTAAAAAAAATAAACGATACTCATATTCAAAGCCAAGAAAATAATAAAAAAGAAAAAGACTCTAATAACAAAGTTAAAAAACCATTATTGTTAAAAAAAGAGGATATTCTTCAAGATGAAATACTAGAAGTTAAAAAAGCTACTGATCAAAAATATAGTAATACAAAATCTCGAAATAATTCTGCTAAAATAAAAATTTTATCAAATGATTTTTATCTAAACTTAGCACCCTCAACATTGAATGTTAAAAAAATTACTAAGATAATTAAAAAAAGAGTAATATTGAAAAATGTCAATCTTAAAGTAAATCCCAAAGAAATTTGTGCTTTACTTGGACCTAACGGCGCTGGAAAAACAACTCTATTTTCAATTATACTTGGCATCTTAAATCCTACTGAAGGGAATGTCTTTTTTGGAAATAAGTCTCTTATTGGACTTCCCATACATATTAGAGCTAAGAATGGATTATCTTATCTACCACAAGCACGATCGATATTTAGGGGAATGACAGTTGAGGAAAATATAAGAGCAGTTGCTGAAGTAATTATTGAAGATAAAGAAAAAGAAGATGACTTAGTGGAACATCTGCTAAATGAATTTAAAATTTCGCATTTAAGAACAGCTTCTGCACTTAGCTTGTCAGGAGGTGAGGCTAGACGAGTTGAAATTGCACGATGTTTGTGTACGAATCCTAAAATTCTTCTATTAGATGAGCCTTTTGCTGCTTTAGATCCTATTGCAATTACCGAACTAAAAGAAATGCTTAAGAATCTTGTTGATAAGGGAATTTCTGTATTTATTACCGATCATAACGTTAAAGAAACTTTAGACATTGTGCATCGAGCCTACATTATCAATCAAGGTGAAATAATAGCGGAAGGTTCCCCTAAAGAAATAATAGAAAATAAAAAAGCAAGACAGTTTTATCTTGGCTCTAGTTTTAGATTGTAATTTACTATTCTTGTTCTTTTTCTTTTTCTAAATTCTCTTCAATTTCTCTCTCGGCCTCTAAAGATACGACGGTATCATCATCTTTGTTTTCATCAATAACCGCATCTTCAACTAAATCTTCAGGTTTTGATTCATCTAAAGATTTTTTATTTTCAGATTGTTTCAATGTTGCAAGTTTTGCAAATTTATCTTCAAAGGTCTGAACTTTACCACAAGGGCAAGTGATCGGATTTTTATTAAAATCGTAAAATTTCTTACCACATTCACAAATTCTCTTGCTGCCCCAATTTTTTTTATCCAAAATGCCCTCGTAATTTTTAAATAATTTTTGCTTGTATATGAACTTTTAGTATTTAAAACAACTCTTAATAAGTTTAACTAAATATGCCTAAAAAAATAAATAGATTTATAGGCGCAATACAATTGCCTGGAGATAAATCTATATCACACAGATCTTTAATTATTGGGTCACAAGCAACAGGCATAGTTAAAATATCAAACCTTTTAGAATCTGGAGATATATTTAGTACAATTCAATGTCTTAAAAAGTTTGGAATCAAAATAATAAAAAAAAAGAAAGATTACTTCGTATATGGACAAGTAGTTGGTGGACTTGAAAAGTTTAATGGAACTTTAAATTGTGGAAACTCCGGAACAACAGCAAGATTGCTTTTAGGGCTACTCTCAACCTACCCTTACACAATAAAATTTATAGGTGATAGATCCTTGAGTAAAAGACCTATGGGCAGGGTCATTGACGTTTTAAAAAACTTTGGGGCAAGTGTTAAGCCTTCAAATAAAAATAATTTTCCACTTACTTTCCAAGGATCTTTTGTTGGTCTTCAAACTGATTATAAGCTGAAGGTAGCAAGTGCTCAGATTAAGTCTGCTTTTCTTTTAGCAGCATTAAATACTCCAGGAATTTCATCTATTGAAGAAAATTTTGATACCAGGGATCATACCGAAATAATGCTTAAATATCTTGGTGCAAAAATACAGGTAAAAAAAAAATCTCAAAAGAAAATTATATTTCTTGAAGGGAAGATGCCTCTCGATGCAAAAGATATTTATGTTCCTGGAGACATATCTTCAGCATCTTTTATGATCGTACTTGCATTAATTAGTAAAAATTCAAAAATTTTAATTAAAAATGTGTTACTTAATCCAACAAGAACAGGAATTCTCGATGCTTTAAAAAAAATGAAAGCACAGATTCAAATAAAAAATAAAAGGTTATGCTCAGGAGAAATTGTAGGAGATCTATTTGTAAAAAGTTCTAAACTTAGATCTCTAACAATTCAAGGAGAGATGGCCCCTAGATTAATTGATGAGTATCCTATTTTATTTATTGCAGCCCTTTTTGCTAAGGGAACGTCTAAGTTTTATGGAATTGAAGAACTTAGGTTTAAAGAGTCTGATAGAATTGAGACTATGAAAGAAGGTCTCTCTAAAGTTGGGATTAATATTAAATCTACAAAATCATCGGTTGAAATTAAAGGTAATAAAAACTTTAATGTTTTAAATAACACAGTCATAGATGCAAAGGGCGATCATAGAATAGCAATGTCTTTTAAAATATTATCAGAAGCAATAAATAAAAAATTTAAAATAAAAGACTTTCAATATGTTCAGACAAGTTTTCCTACTTTTACAAAAATAATAAAAAATCTCAAAAAAAATTGAAAAAAAAATTACTCATTGCAATTGATGGAACCTCTTCATCCGGGAAAGGAACTTTAGCTAAGAATTTAGCGAAAAAATATAGACTTTTTCATTTAGACTCTGGAAAATTATATAGATTTTTGGCATTTAAGATAATCAGCTCAAAAACAAAAAAAATAAATTATCAATTCTTAAAGCTGCAATTAAAGAAACTTAATTTAAAAGAATTAGAAAATAAAAGACTGACAAATGAAAAAGTTACTAAATTTTCATCTATCATATCAAAAAAAATCAAAATTCGGAAAATGCTTAAAAGTATACAAAAAAAACTGATCTATTTTCCTCCAAAAAAATTTAATGGCTCAGTTTGTGATGGAAGAGATATTGGAACCAAAATAATACCAAATGCAACTGTTAAAATTTTTTTAAGTGCTTCATTAAATGAAAGGGCAAAAAGAAGATACAAAGAATATTTAAAAAATAGAATTCAAACATCATTCGCTAAAGTAAAAAAAGATTTAAAAAAAAGAGACCACGACGATGCAACACGTCGAATAAGCAAAGCGAAACCAGCAAAAGATGCTGTATTGATTGACAGTTCGTCTTATAGTAGAACAGCGGTCTTTAAAAAAGTATGCAACATCATAGATCAGAAAGTACACCTAATTAATGCAAGGCCTTAAAGTCTATCAAACACAAGATACCAATAACGAGTTTGCAAGTTTAATAAAACAAGATTTAGATCAAAGATCTGCAACAGAAAGTGCAATAATAAACGGAATAATATCTAGAATTGATGAAAAAATAATTTTAGTTGATGTTGGTTTAAAAAGTGAAGGAATTATTCAAAAAAGTGAACTTAGTATTGATGAGATTGAAAATTTAAAAATTGGTCAAAGTTTAGAAGTTTACGTTGAACGATTAGAGTCAAAACAAGGTGAAGTAATTCTATCAAGAGACAAGGCAAAAAGAATTAAATCCTGGAATAGAATTCAAGAAGCTTTTGATAAACAAACAAAAGTAACTGGAGCTATACGAAGTGTTGTCAAAGGAGGTTTTGCTTGCGAGATATTTGGTATTCAAGCTTTTATTCCATCATCTCAGCTCTCAGATGCACAAATCAAAAATCCTCATGAATATTTAAACAAACCTTTAGAGTTTTTAATTATAAAAATTGATACTGTTAGAATGAACGTTATCGCATCTCGAAGAGCAATTCTTGAACAGTCTAAAAACCAAAGTAAAGATGAAGTGCTTTCAAAGTATAAAGTGGGAGATATTGTAAAAGGAAAAATTAAAGCAATTCAATCTTATGGTGCCTTTGTTTCAATTGAAACCATCGACTGTTTATTACATACGTCTGAAATTTCTCATCTTAAAGTCTCATCTCCTGAAGACTTATTTTCTGTTGGAGAAGAAATATCTGCAAAAATTATAGAGATAGATAGTGAACAAAAAAGAATGTCATTATCTATCAAAGCTTTAACTCCTGATCCTTACATAGGAATTGAAAATAAATTTAAAGTTGGTGAAGTATATGATGGTAAAGTTACAAAACTAACAGATTGGGGAGCTTTTATTGATTTAAGCGATGGAGTGGTTGGCCTAATACACTCTTCTGAAATAAAACACCTGCATAAGAGTGTTAATCCAAAGACAGTATTTAAAGTTGGGGATACACTAAAAGCAAAACTTAAAGAACTAGATACAGAAAAAAGAAAAATCAATTTATCCTACAAAGATACTCTTCCAAATCCAATAGATGAATTTAAAAATAAATATCCAATTGGAACTGTGCTTGATGCTAAAATAGTTAACAAAAAAGAATTTGGTTTATTTTTAAACACGGGAGATAGCGAAATCGATATTTTTGTTCATTATAAACAATTAGATTATTCTGAAAGTTCTGAGGCCCTTAATAACTATAAAAAAGGTGATTCAATTAAAGTTAAAATAATTGATATTAAGGACGATAAGGTTAATGGATCTATTAGAGCTCTTCTAGAAGATCCTTTTGATATTTTTAAAGATAAGAAAAAAGGCGATATCGTTACCTGTAAAATTGCTGAAATCATGGATAACTTTATAAAAGTAAATATCGGAGAGAAGCGTTTTCAAGTAGTAATTAAAAAAACTGAATTAGCTATTGAAAAGCAAGATCAACGAACCAATAGATTTGCAGTGGGTGATGCAATAGACGCTATAATTATAGATTTAGACCACAAAACTAGAAAAGTTTCTTTATCTGTTAAAAAGCTTGAAGAAAAACAACAAAAAGAAATGATTAAGAAATACAAAAATGTTGATAGCGGAGCAGCTTTAGCAGACATTTTGGGTCCAGCTTTAAAAGCAGAAAAGACAGAGAAAAAGAAAACTTCGAAAAAGAAAGAAACAAAAGAAAAATCAGAATAGTCTATCTCAATAAAAATCTTGAGAGTTCAATAGCTTACAAGTACAATGTAATGAATGAAGCGTTCAACTTTAATTAGTGAACTTGCCTTAAAGTACAAATATTTAAATCATCCTCAAGTCGAAAGAATGGTTGAGCAAGTTTTTAAACACATGGCAAACGTTCTATCTCAAGGTCAAAGAATAGAAATTAGAAATTTTGGAACGTGGGCAGTTAAAACTAGAAAGCCTAGAATCGCAAGAAATCCTAGAACCGGGGAAAAAGTATCAGTTGGTGAAAAAAGAACGATAGGCTTTAGGATGGCAAAACTTTTAAAATTTAGAATTAATAAAGATCAATCTTTATCACAAAATTTAAGCACAAATAAATAATGAAACGCTACCCAATCTTTGTTGCCGTAGATACGGTAAGCGTTGAAAGAGCAAAATCTATTATCGGTGCTACAGCTAATTATGTTATCGGATATAAATTTGGTTTAGAATTTTTTTCATCAAATAAAGGACGCCAAGCAATAAAAAAATTTATCAATGGAAAGATAAAAATATTTTTAGATCTAAAATTAAAAGATATTCCAAATACAGTTTACAAAACCGTCCTTGGCCTTAAAGATCTAAAAATTGACTATCTAACAGTTCATGCAAGTGGAGGTTATGAAATGTTAAAAGCGGCAAAAAAAGCTCAAGAAGAGACTAATAAAAGATTAAAATTACTTGCTGTAACAGTTCTAACTTCGCTTACAAATAATGATTTAAAGGCAATGGGAAATAACACAACAATTCAAAATCATGTTCAAAAACTTGCTTTGTTATCCAAAAAAGCAAAAATTCATGGAATTGTCTGCTCTGCACACGAGATTAAAACTGTAAGAAAAATAAATAAAAGATTTGAAATTGTAGTACCTGGAATAAGAGTTAATAAAAAAAAAAGTGAAGACCAGAAGCGTATCATGAGTCCAGTACAAGCAATAAATGCTGGAGCAAATTATTTAGTTATTGGAAGAGACATCACTAAAGGAAATATTAGAAATAATATTCATAAAGTTTTACAATTTATTAAATAATGCATACGCAAATTAAAATTTGCGGAATTACTTCAAATACAATTATTAATTTATGTGAAAAACTTAAGGTACATTATCTTGGATTCGTATTTTATCCGAAATCACCAAGAAATTTATCTATAAATCAGGCAGAAAAACTTACCTCAGGGGTGTCAACAAACATAAAGAAAGTTGCTGTTGTAGTTGATCCGAATAATGAATTTTTAGATAAAATAAAAGTTTTTTTTGATTATTTTCAACTTCATGGATCTGAAGATAACAATAGAATAACAGAAATAAAAAAAAAATTTAAAAAAAAAATAATTAAGGCAATAAAAATAAAAGATCAAAATGATCTCCAAAAAATATCACTTTATAAAGATGCAGATGAAATTTTACTAGACAGCCCTGCTATGGAAAAATCTGAAACATTTAATTTTAACGTATTAAACAATATTGACATAAGTTCGTATTTCCTTGCTGGTGGAATTAATGCCTCTAATGTAGACAGGGCACTACAATATACTTCTAAGATTGATATTTCTAGTGGTGTTGAAATAAGTCCTGGAATTAAAGATGAAAAAAAAATTATTGATTTTATAAATAAAGTGCAAAGCTATGCTAAAGCTTAAAAAAAATATTCCAATTATTGATCAGCATGACAAAAATTATATGTATGGAGGAAAATTTGGTGGAAATTTTGTACCTGAAACCCTCAAAAAACCAATTGATGATTTAACTAAACTATTTGAAAAACTTAGAAGGGATAAAAAATTTTTAAAAGAACGAGACTACTATTTTGAAAATTATGTTGGATCACCAACCTCTTTTATAAGGCTTAATAATCTAACCGAATATCTTGGTGGTGCTGAAATATTTGCAAAAATTGTATCTGAGGCAAATGGTGGAGCGCATAAAATTTATAATGCAACTGTTCATGCTCTACTTTGTAAAAAAGCTAAAAAAAAATACATTATAGGAGACACAGGTGCTGGATATGCTGGAAAAATGCTTTCGATGGCAGCAAAAAAATTTGGCTTAAAATGTAAAATATTTATGGGAACAAAAGATATAGAAAGACAAAGACCAAACGTTGAAGCTATTAAGGCAAATGGTGCAGAAATCGTACCTGTAAACTCAGGTAGCAAGACTTTAGTTGATGCAGTCTCAGAATGTATGCGTTACTGGGTATCAAACTGCGATACTACTCACATGTGTGTAGGAT
>VHCA01000016.1 GCA_016882225.1 Candidatus Pelagibacterales bacterium | reverse complement strand
CTGGAATTACTCACTCTGAATACAATTTAGAAACAATTAAAACAAATATTTATCAAATTTGGATTGTTCCAAATAAAAAATCTATAAAACCAAGATGGGAATCAAAACCTTTTTCTAAAAATTATACTGATAATAAATTGGAAGTTTTAGTCTCAGGTTTTGGAGAAAATTATATAAAAAATACTATTGGAATTTATCAAGATGCTTTAATTTATGGTGGAAAAATAAAAAAAAATATCAATCTTGAGCATGAAAACAAATATCAAAGTTATATTTTGTGTTCTAAGGGGAAATTAAATATAGAAAATAAAATATTAGACAAAGGTGATAGCGCAGAGATAAGAAATATAAAAAAAATTAATATTAAAACTTTAGAAGACTCAGAAATTATAATTATAGATACGAAATAATTATTAAATTTTTAATAGAACAATACCTGAAACGATTGCAACAACTCCCAGCCACTTTAAAATACTACTAGGATCATTAAAAAATATTACACCAATTACAAAAGTACCTACCGCTCCAATACCTGTCCAAACAGCATAAGCTATTCCAATATGTATTTCTTTAAGCGAAACCCATAATAGTAAACCACTGATTGTCATTGCTATAATTGATAAAAAAAAACCTAAAAATTTATAATTAGGAACAGACGCTAGCTTTAAGCCTAGAGGCCATCCAATTTCAAAAATTCCAGCAAGTATTAGATAAAACCATGAGGACATTTCATATAAACTTAATTAAAAAGACAATAATTTAAAGCATTAATTTATATAAATGGAGAGGTGGCCGAGAGGCTGAAGGCGGCGGTTTGCTAAACCGTTATACGATTGAAAAGTCGTATCGGGGGTTCGAATCCCCCTCTCTCCGCCAAATCATGGAAACTAAAGAAAAAATTACCACTTTTGAAACGATTCATCTGTCTTTTAGGTATATTTTTGATGATTTTAAAAAGACGCTTCAATATTCTTTTTTTCCCGTCTTAACAATTACTCTTTTATTCAATTTTTTATATTTTTTAAATATTAAGTCTGTTGCAACAAATTTTACTTTAATAATAATATTATCATTAATCTCACTTGTTATTACCTCTGCAGCTCAAAGAATACATCTAGATATTTTAAAAGGCATTAAATTAAATCATAGCTTAATTTCTATATTTGAAATTAGAAATTTAAAATATTTTTTTTTAATTATTTTATTAACTTTTTTTTTTATATTTCCTATTCTTGTTAAAATTTATTTAGATACTAATTCAATAAATAATTTTTTTGGTTTTGATAATAAATTTTTAATTTTTTTTTTAATAATTACAGGTTTTGTAATTTTTAAATTTTTTGATGTACTTCCTAGATTAAGTTTGACTAGTATAATTAGTTTTAAACTAAATAATTATAGTGGAAAAATATTTTTAATTTTTCTATTAATCACTATTATATTTTCAATTCCAACTTTTTTAATATTTAATATTCAATTATACTTTATTACTAATCATAGTGATGTTTTTAGAATATTAAAACCTCTTTTTGATTTTATATCTTTTTATATATCATATCTAAATTATTTAGTATTTTTTGCCGGATTGTCATACCTTTATAAAAACTATAATTGATTTTCGTAAATCAATTTTCCGATTTTATTTTTTGCATTTTCTTTATTTTGTAAAAATTCATAAACATTAATATTTTCTATAACTCGTTGAACGTAATTTCTTGTTTCCTGAAAAGGTATTAATTCGATAAAAGTGATTGGATCTATTTGTCTTTTTCTAGGATCTCCATGTGATTTAATCCACTTTTCTACTCTATTAGGTCCTGCATTGTACGCAGCAAATGCTAAATAATAAGAATTAAAGTCCTCTATTAAATCTGTAATATAATATGATCCTAATTGTAGATTATAATCTTTATCTTTTATTAATTTTTCTTTTGAATATTGAACTTCAGTTTCTCTACTTAAAACTCTTCCGGTTGCAGGCATAATTTGCATTAATCCTTTAGCTCCAACTTTGCTAATTGCAGATGTATCAAATTCACTTTCCTGACGTATCAGTGCTAAAATAACACTATTATTTATTATCTTTTTTTTGATTTCTTTAGGAACATCTATTCTTGGATAGCTCGAGTCTAAAAGAATAACATTTTTGTATGATGCATTTTTAGATATTTGTATTGAAAAATCGTACCTCTCTATTTCCTGCGCTAACAACGCTGCCATAGAAAGTTCTTCGTTAGTACGATTTTGTTCAATATCACCAAGATGTCTTAGTATATCTTTAGAATATTTTGTTTTATCTATTTCTTTTAAATAAAGAACAGCTCTAGCCAATTGATTTTTGTTTTTAAATTCCAAATACTTTTCTTTATTAATAGTAAAATTGTTAGTTATTGAGTATTTATCTACCTTGTTTTCAAACAAAGCTAACTGACCGTAAAATGTTGTTGGATATTCGGATGCTATTTTAAAAAATTTTTGTGCATCTTCAGTTTTTCCAAGTTGTTTATATGTTTTTGCAATCCAATAACTAGCCCTTGCTTTTGAAACAGGATAGGAAACTGTTGCATTCATTCGAATGAAATGACTCAGAGCTCTTTCTGGTTGATTTAAAAAACTTAATGATAACCAACCAAGATGCCATTCAATTTCAGCATGCTCGTTACCATCTTTGAGACCGTGATTTTTTAATATTTCATAAGCTTCAGTATATTCTTTGTCTTGTATTCTATCTCTTGCAAGTACAAGGCGTTCTTTAGCTAGATATTCATTTTTTAATAAATTCTCAGAAGTGCCTATGTTAAAAAGTTTAAGCGCATCATCAAACCGGCCTTTTTTTCTTCTCCATTTAATTCTATCATAAATTAAACCAGGGTCATTTTTTAAGTAATCAGGTACAGCACTAATTAAATTGTCAGCTGACCTTTTTGTAAATAATGCTGCTCTAGCATTATATAATTTTTGATAATCCTGAGATAAATATTCAATGGTATCTCTTAAGTCTTTATATTTTGCTTCATAAGAAAAATAGTCTGCTCGTTCAACATAATGTGCTGCTGTTAGATATTTTTTAAAAATTCTTGAAAAATACTTTAGATCATTTTTTGATATTTCGGCATCTTTAAAACCATTATCTATCAAATTTTTAACTTTATCGATTTCTTTTAACTCTAAATATGCCTCAGCTAATCGCAATCTTCCAAACCCGCTTAAAGGTGGATTTTTTGAAAAATAATTAACAATTTGAGTTGGTGAATTATTTTCAAAATTTATTTTATGCTCTCCAAGGTATTTTATTCTATTTAGTCTAGGCCATTCTTTATTTTGATTGATAAATTCTTGATACTCAGAAAATAAACCTGGACTTTCTGGATCAATTAAAAAAAGCCAGTTGACTAAATTATAAAAACTCTTGTCCTCAATTTTTTTTGCATCAGAAAGAGCAATCCTCCATTGTTTTTTTTCAATATATCCAAAAACAATTTTTGCCATTTCAAAATCTCTTTGGTTTAAAAAGATTGAATTTAAAAATTCTTTCTTTGTCTCCTCTTGTTTAACAGAGGTTTGCGTCTTATTATTTTCTATAATTGTTTTATTATCAGGCTTAAGTTTTGGTAATGAGTCAATGTTTTCATTTTTTTGTGAAACAACATCTTTTGGATTTTTTTCTTGGGTTATTTTTTTTTCTGTTTCTATATTTTTCTTAGTATTATTATCAACAACTTCTTTTTCTTTTTGAAAAATTCTTGATGTATTTTTTTTAGATGATTTTTCTAAAAATTTATCTGGCTTAAGTTTTGGAGCTATTAATTTCGAATAAGAATGATTACTAAAAAAAAAGAAGCTAAAAATTAATATAATTAGTAATTTCATATTCTTAATAGAATATTATGTTATAAATTATCATTAATTAAGTTATTATATTTAAGATGTTTAAAGGTTCATTTACAGCTTTAATTACTCCTTTTAAAAAAAATAAAATTGACGAAAAATCATTTGAACAAATAGTCAATCATCAAATAGATAATGGAACTCATGGACTTGTGCCAGCGGGCACAACGGGAGAGTCTCCAACGCTAAGTCACAAAGAGCATGAACGATTGGTAAAGATTTGTGTAAAATTTTCGAAGGGAAAAATTCCCGTAATGGCAGGCACAGGTTCGAACTCTACTGATGAGGCAATATATTTAACTAGATCAGCTGAAAAAGCTGGTGCAGACGCTGCTTTAATAGTTACACCATATTATAACAAACCTACACAAGAGGGGTTATACCAGCATTTTAAAGCCATAAATAATAAATGTGGAATACCTATATTTATCTATAACATTCCAAGCAGATCTGTGATCGATATGAGCGTCGATACGATGGCTCGACTGCATGAGTTAAAAAACATTAAAGGTGTCAAAGATGCTACAGGAGATATCGCAAGGGTAGTTATGCAAAAAAAAAAATTAGGAAATAGTTTTATTCAATTTACTGGGGAAGATAGTAATGCCTATGAATTTGTATTAAAAGGGGGAACTGGTTGTATCTCTGTAACTTCAAATGTTACACCAAAACTTTGTTCAGAGATGCAGAGCTTACTATTTTATAAAAATGATGAAATTTTAAAAAATAGAGCTAAGGAAATTAAAAAAATACTCAAACCATTACATGAAGTAATGTTTATTGAAACTAACCCGGCTCCAGTTAAGTATGCTGCTTCACTAATTAATTTATGTAAAAAAGATCTTAGACTTCCACTTGTTACTATTGAAAAAAAAAACCAAATTAAAATAAAAAAAATTCTTAAAAAATTAGCCTTAATTTAGTTTATGGCCGATTTAGAAGGCAATTACAAAATTGTTGCAAACAATAGAAAAGCTTTTTTTAATTATTTTTTATTAGAATTTTTTGAAGCTGGAATTGTTCTTTTTGGATCAGAAGTTAAATCTTTAAGAGATGGAAAAGGAAATATTTCTGAATCTTATATTATTGACTCTAAGGGAGAACTGTTTATTCAAAACTCATATATTCCTGAGTATAGACAGTCTTCATACAATAACCATGATCCAAGAAGATTAAGAAAGTTGTTATTGTCCAAAAGACAAATTAATAAAATTATTGGTAAAATTAATCAAGAAGGATTAACAGCGGTGCCAACAAGAATATATTTTAATCATAAAGGTATCGCAAAAGTAAGTATTGCAATTGCAAAAGGTAAGAAGCAGCATGACAAGAGACACGTAAAAAAAACAAGAGATTGGCAAAGAGAAAAAGCAAAAATTTTTAAGAAAAATTAAATGATAATTTTGGCTTTAGGTTCAAATCTTTCTTCAGATCTTGGAAGCTCTAAAGAAATTTTGAAATTGTGTATCAAGGATTTGCCAAATTTTAATATTCAAGTTCTTAAACAATCTAATTTTTATAAAACAAAAGCATTTCCAAATGAAAACGACCCTGCCTTCATAAATTGCGCTATATCAATAGAAACATCTTATAGTCCAATAGATCTAATGTATTTTATTTTAAAGCTAGAAAAAAAATTTGGCAGGATTAGAAATAAAATTAACGAACCACGGACATGCGATATAGATATAATTGACTTTAATAAGAAAAAAATCAGTTTTTCATCTAAAGATTTTAAATTAGAAATTCCTCATCCAAGGTTTGAAAATAGAAATTTTGTTCTTTTTCCAATTAAAGATCTAGATAGTGAATGGGTTAGTCCATTATCTGGAAAATCTATAAATCAATTAATTGAGGAATTAGAGGTAAAAAGTAAGAACAACATTACAAAGGTTTAGTTTTTTGTTATATTTAATTTCATGCTAAATCAGCAACAATTATTAGATAAAGTTAAAAATTATAATAATTACTTTAATGAAGATATTTTAATTAAAGCCTATGATTTTGCATCTAATGCCCATAAAAATCAAAAAAGATATTCAGGAGATCCATACATAAGCCACCCTATTGAAGTTGCTTCGATATTGTGTGATTTAAAAGTTGATACCGCAACAATTACAACAGCTCTATTGCATGACACTGTTGAAGATACTGATGCCACATATAACGAATTAGACAAGTTATTTGGAAAAGAAATTGCCGAACTAGTTGATGGTGTTACAAAAATCTCAAAATTAGAAAATAAGTCAGTTGAGTACTCTGTTGCTGAAAATTTTAGAAAATTAATTTTAGCCACATCAAAAGATATTAGAGTTTTATTAGTTAAGTTGGCAGATCGTCTGCATAATATGAGAACATTAAATAATATTATTGATGAAAATAAAAAAAATAGAATCGCAAAAGAAACAATGGAAATTTATGCTCCTCTTGCTGAAAGAATGGGAATGCACAATTTTAGGGATGAACTAGAGGACCTTTCATTTAAAGTAATAAATCCCGAAGCAAGAAAATTAATAACCGACAGGTTGGATTTAATTAAAAAAAATATCTCAGTTTCATTTGATGAAATATCAAAAAAAATTATTTTACTTTTATCAAGTAAAAAAATTGAATCCAAAGTTATTGGTAGACAAAAAACTCCCTTTTCAATTTGGAGAAAAATCCAAAGCAAAAGAATATCGCTCGAACAAATCACAGACATAGTTGGATTTAGAGTTTTATTATCTAATGTGGATGATTGTTATAAAGCTTTAGGTATTTTTCATACTGAATGGTCAAGTATTCCGGGAAGATTCAAAGATTATATATCAGTTCCAAAATCTAATAATTACAGATCATTACACACGGCCGTTTTTGGGCCAAATAAGCAAAAAATGGAAATTCAAATAAGAACAAATGAAATGAATGAATTTGCAGAAAGAGGTATTGCTGCACATTGGAATTATAAAGCCAATGAAAAGCTTAGTGAAACCGCTATACAACAATATAATTGGCTTAATGATTTAGTTGATTTGATTGAAAGCGGGGAAAATCCAGAACATTATTTGGAGTATACAAAGCTACAACTATTTCAAGATCAAGTTTTTTGTTTTACGCCCAAAGGTGCATTAATACGACTCCCAAGTGAGGCAACTCCAATTGATTTTGCCTATGCAGTTCATACCGATATTGGAGATAAATGTATTGGGTGTGAAATTAATGGAAAATCATCTCCACTTCAAAGTATTCTTCGAAATGGTGATGAGGTTAAAATAATTATTTCGTCAAAAAAATCTCCTTCTTTGTACTGGATGTCAGTTGCTAAAACAGGAAAGGCAAGGGCAGCTATAAGAAGATTTTGGAATCTTGAAAATAAAAACAATATCTCTTCCAAAATATATGATGCTAGTTTGTGGGTGCTTTTGAGTCATAAAGCTGGGACTTTAGGTCATGTAGCAACCTTGATTGGCAAACATAAGTGTAACATATGTAATGTGGAACTTGTTGACATAATTGAAGATACCATAAGCTTTATTTTTGACTTAGAGATTAAAAGTCTTAAAGATTTTACAAATTTAATATCAGAGATAAAACAGCAGGGATTAAATTTTAAGATAATACGAAATAGAAAAATTAATGCTAACAGAAAAAGAAACTAAAAAAATTTTAGTTAGTACTGGAGCATTATTAAAAGGACATTTTATTTTATCCTCAGGCTTAAGGAGCCCGCAATATTTACAGTGTGCTAAACTGCTAATGCATCCAAGATTATCTGAAAAAATATGCAAATCGTTAGCTAAAAAAATTAAAAAAAAAATTAAAAATATTGATCTCGTTCTTTCACCGGCTCTAGGAGGAATAATTGCCGGATATGAAGTTGCTCGACATCTTAATGTTCCTTCAATTTTTGCAGAGCGAGTGGATGGAGTTTTTAAATTAAGAAGGGGTTTTAGTATTAAAAAAAAGTCAAAAATTATTATAGTTGAAGATGTTATTACAACAGCTAAATCTAGTTTTGAATGTTCTAAAGTTGCTAAAAGTTTTAACAGTAAAATTTTAGGTTTTGCCTGTATTGTCGATAGAAGTAATGGAAAAAGTTCATTAAAAAATAAAATTATTTCTCAAGTTAAATTTAATATTCCAACGTACAAAGAAAATAATATCCCTAACGATTTAAAAAAAATAAAACCAGTAAAACCTGGAAGTAGAAACCTAAAATAGATGAAAAATAGGATTAGGTTAGGTTTCAATATAGATCACGTTGCAACTTTAAGAAATGCTAGAGGAGAAGGTTTTCCATCTCCCTTAAAAGCAGCGATTATTGGAAAGAAAAATAAGGTAGACTTAATAACCGCTCATTTAAGAGAAGATAGAAGGCATATACGAGAGAAAGATTTATATGATTTAAAAAAAAAAATTAAAATACCTTTAAATTTGGAAATTGCTTTAACTAAAGAAATGATTAGTTTTTCACTTAAACTAAAACCAAATTTTATTTGCATTGTACCTGAAAATAGAAAAGAAATAACTACTGAGGGCGGACTTAATACAAATTTAAAAAAAAAATTTTTACAAGAAAGTATTATTAAATTAAAAAAAAAACACATTAAAGTTTCCCTATTTATTGATCCCGATCTAAAAAGAATTAAAGATGCAAAAATGCTTGGAGCAGACAGTATTGAACTTCATACAGGAAACTTTTGCAAACAATGGTCAATGAAAGACAAAAAAAGAATTAATATAGAATTTTATAGATTAAAAAAATCTACTGATTATGCAAAATCACTAGGTCTTAACGTTCATGCTGGGCATGGATTAAATTATCAAACAGCAAAAGTTTTATCTAAAATTAAGGGTATTGAAGAATTTAATATAGGTCACTTTTTTATAGCCGACTCTATTTTTATTGGAATTGAAAATGTTTTAAAAAAATTCAATAGGCTATTAAAAAGATGAACTTTATAGGACTAGGTACTGATATTGTTAATATTAATAGAGTAAAAAAAATAATTATTAGAAATAAATATTTTATAAAAAAAATATTGCACGAAAAAGAAGTAAAAATACTTAAACAACAAAAAAAAAAAATTGATTCTTCTTTATTAGCTAAAAGATTTGCTGCAAAAGAGGCTGTCTCTAAAGCAATAGGCTATGGATTTTCAAACAAGATATATTTAAAAAATATTTTAGTTCTTCACGATGAACATGGAAAACCTAGCATACGTTTAATTGGAACTACTGATGTTGCTTTAAAAAAAAAATTTAAATCATATAAAATATTAATTAGTATTTCTGATGATAAACCTTGGGCAATAGCTACAGCCTTATTATTAGCGTAATGAAAAAAAAAATTTTTGAAAATATAAAAATAATTTTTTATGCTTTAGTAATTGCTTTTTTTATAAGAACTATTTTTTTTCAGCCTTTTTATATACCTTCTTCATCTATGGAAGAGTCGTTACTGGTAGGAGATAGATTATTTGTATCTAAATATTCTTATGGTTACAGTAAGCATGCATTACCATTTAGTCCCGACATTTTTGATGGAAGATTTTTTTACAAGCTACCAAATAAGGGAGATGTTGTTGTTTTTAAAACACCCGAAGATAATGATACAGACTATATAAAAAGGATAATTGGTTTACCAGGAGATAAAATTCAGATCATTAATAGTGTATTATTTATAAATAATAAACCTGTTAAAAAAGAATTTATAAAAAGAGATCTAATTAATTGCGGAGGTAACAAAATTTCTGCAAGTTTTTTTCGAGAGACTTTAGAGAATCAAAGAAGTTACATAATTGCGTATTTTGAAAAGAACAGTAGTAAAAATACTGATCAATATGTAGTTCCTGAAAATAAATTTTTTTTTCTAGGAGATAACAGGGATTGTTCTCAAGATAGTAGATTTTTATCAAGCGTTGGTTATGTAGATAAACGTAATCTTGTAGGTAAAGCACAAATTTTGTTTTTTTCAAATAATGAAGAAATAGGAAGTTTTTTTACTCCATGGAAATGGCATAATTCAATTCGTTTTAATAGAATTTTAAAGATTATTGAATGAATAAATTAGATTATGATAAAATAGAAAAAATTATCAATTACAATTTTTCAAATAAAAAATTTTTAGATCAAATTTTTGTTCATAAAAGTTATTCAATTAGTTCAGATTCAAATTATGAACGTTTAGAGTTTTTGGGTGATAGAGTTTTAAGTTTAATTTTAGCTAAAAAAATATATGAAATTTATCCCCAAGATAGCGAGGGAAAATTAGATAAACGCTTGGCTTCATTAATAAATTTTAAAACTTGTGCCAAAGTAATTAAAAATCTTAATTTAAAAAATTTTGTAAAAATTAGTTCTGCACAAAAAAAAATAAGAACAGGAGAAACTAAAATATTAGGAGATTTATGCGAGTCATTAATCGGAGCTATTTATCTTGATAGTAATTTTAAGGAGTCTGAAAAATTTGTACTAAAATTATGGAAAAATGAGTTAATTAATTCAAAATCTATTAAAATCGACTCTAAAACACAGCTTCAAGAATATTGTCTTAAAAAATTTAAGGAACTTCCCAAATATAATGATTTATTTAAAAAAGGTCCTGCTCATAGTCCAATTTTTACTGTTGCTGTAAGCATTCCTTATTCTAAAGAGTTTATTGCTGAAGGAACTTCTAAGCAGGAAGCCCAGCAACAGGCTGCGCAATTATTATTAAAAGAATTGAATAGTGAATAATATTACAGATAAGTTTCCTGTTTTGACATTTATAGGTCCAACTAATGCAGGAAAATCAACCTTATTAAATAAAATTTTTAAAAAAAAAATTTCCATTGTTTCTAATAAAGTTCAAACAACAAATTTTAATTTATCAGCTTTAAAACATTACAACGGTAAAGATATAAAAATTATTGACACACCAGGCCTATATTACAAAAATAAAAATCCCAATATTTTAGATAATATAAAAGAAGCAATTGATTTATCCGACTTAATTATAGTTATTATCGATATTTCTATACCAAATTATTATGAGGAGATAATTAAAAAATTAATATTTAAAAAAAAACAAAAAAAAATTTTAGTAATTAACAAAATTGATAAAGTTGACAAAACTATTGTATATAAAAAAGTTTTAGAACTTAAATTTAAATCAATTTTCGATGACATTTTTTATATATCTGCAATCAAAGATATTGGAGTATCATATTTTTTTGATGCGATTATAAAAAATTTTAACAATTTAAAAAAAATAAAGAAAAATTTTCAATTTGTTCAAAATAAAACAAATATTTCTAAAGATTTATTTATTTCAGAATTAACAAGAGAAGCTATTTTTAAGTACACAAATAAAGAAATTCCATACAAAACAAAAATTAAAACTAATATTGTTAAAAATTTTTCAAATCATTTAATAATTAAGCAAACAATACTAGTGAATAGTGAAAATCATAAAAAAATAATTATTGGTAAAGAAGCAAAAAAAATAAAGCAAATTTCAATGTATTCCAAAAATCAAATCTCTAAACTTTTTAAAAAAAAAATATCTTTATTTATCAATGTGGAACAAAGTAAATGAATTGGACTGATGAAGGTTATATTTTAAATTTATTTCAGTACGCGGAAAATTCTTCAATAATTAGTATCCTATCAAAAAATCATGGGCATCATAAAGGGGTTGTTTATGGAGGTACATCATCGAAGCTTAAAAAAATTCTTCAAATTGGAAATAAAATCAAAGTTATGTGGAAATCTAAGTCTGAAGATAAATTAGGTTACTTTAATGTTGAATTAATAAAGCCAGTTAGTCCAATATATTTTGAAAATGAAAAAAAACTTACTTCAATTTTCTCATCTACAAGCCTTTGTTATCAAATATTACCTGAGAGAAATATTTATACAAAAATATTCAATGATTTTGATCTAATGATTAGTTACCTTCCAAATGATAATTTTTTTAAAGAATATGTTTTATGGGAACATAAACTACTTAATGATCTAGGTTTTGATAAAAATATATCCGTTGACGATGAATTTAAAATTTTAAATCAAAAGATATTTTATCCACATTTTTTCTTTAAAACTGATTCTAGTTTTAATGATCTTGATATTTATAATGGTTTATTAATTAACAAATCGAAGTTTCTTAATTTTATTTTTGACCCGAATAAGCTTAAAATGCCTTATCACAGATTAAGATTGGAAAAATTTTTCTCATAATGAACAAGGAAGTCATAAAAAACTCAAGTCTAGCCTCCGAATTTTCATCTAAATATCTAGCATACGCTTTATCAACCATAACACACAGAGCCTTACCTGATGTTAGGGACGGACTTAAACCAGTTCAAAGAAGATTATTGTATGCGATGTATTTATTAAACTTAGGTTCAAAAGACTCTTCAAAAAAGTCAGCAAGAGTAGTTGGGGATGTTATTGGAAAGTTTCATCCTCATGGAGATCAGTCAGTTTACGATGCCTTGGTTAGGTTAGCTCAAGAGTTTTCTCTAAGATATCCTTTGATTATTGGACAGGGAAATTTTGGAAATATTGATGGAGATAATGCAGCTGCAATGCGATATACGGAAGCAAAATTATCGACGATTTCTGAACTTCTTTTAGAAAACATTGATGAAGATACAGTTGATTTTAAATCTACCTATGATGGAGAATTACAAGAGCCTTTAGTTTTTCCAGCATGCTTTCCAAATCTTCTTGCAAATGGTTCTTCGGGTATTGCTGTTGGCATGGCAACCAGTATTCCACCACACAATATTCTAGAGATTTGCCAAGCACTTAAAGTCCTTAACAATAATAAAAATACAACAGTTAAAGATTTAATAAAAATAATACCAGGTCCTGATTTTCCAACAGGCGGTTGTTTAAATGTAAATAAAAAGGAAATATTAAAAGCTTACTCCACAGGAAAGGGTTCATTTGATTTAAGAGCAAAATACAAAATTGAAAAATTAGCAAAAGGTCAATATCAAATTTGTATTTATGAAATACCATTTCAAGTTAACAAGTCTTTACTTATTGAAAAAATAGCTGATTTAATTATTTCAAAAAAAAATAAGCTTTTAGATAATATCGTTGATGAGTCAGACCAGAATATAAGAATAGTTATTCATCCAAAAAATAGGAATGTTAAACCAGAAATCCTAATGGAAAGCCTATTTCAACAAACTGATCTTCATACAACTGTTTCAATAAATATGAATGTTTTGAATAAAAAGTTGGAACCCAAAGTTATGTCTTTAAAAGAAGTTTTAGAGGAATTTTTATCTCACAGGTATGAAGTATTAATTAGGAAATCACAGTTTAGATTGGAGAATATTAAACTTAGGTTGGAGATTTTGTTGGGTTTTATAAAAGTTTATGAAAATTTAAACTATATAATTAAAATTATTAGAAATAATGACGATCCTAAAACTATTTTAATTAAAAAATTTAATTTTTCTTTAGTGCAGGTCAATGCTGTTCTAGATATGCGTTTAAGATCTTTAAGAAAATTAGATGAAAAAGACATTAAGATTGAATTTGTAAAACTTACAAAAGAAAAAAAATTCTTGTCGAAATTAATAAGCTCAAAAAAAATTCAAACAATTGAAATTAATAAGGAAATAGATTTCATATCTCAGAATTTTAAAAATGTTTCATTAGGAAATAGAAAGACACAACTTGATACTTTCGGTCAATTTGACGAGGACATAATAAAATCAGAAATTAAAACTAATGATCCTCTTACAATAACATTATTTTCAAGCGGAGTGATAAAAGCGCAAAAAAGTTTTCTTAAAAATATAGATGAAATATTAGACAAAGATAAAACTATTCAAAATATACTTCATATAAAGTCTAAAGATTATCTTATTTTTGTATCAAACTTTGGAAAATTTTATTCTCTAGAGTCAGACATAATAATATCAGGTTCTAGTGGTAGACCCGTATCAAGTTATCTAACACTAAGCGATGGTGAGAAAATACTAGATATATTTAAATATGAGGAAAGTTCTAAATTATTTGTTTATACCAATAAAGGTTTTGGTTTTTTAGTTGATCAAAAAAATATTTTATCAAACAAAAAATCAGGAAAAAAAATAGCCAATGTTAAAGATGATGTAGTAAGAGGTGTTGAAAAAGTTTCACCAGACCATGACTTAACTTTAGTTGCTTTTGAAAGTTTAAATAAGCTTAAAATTAATTTTTTTCCTTTAGACCAGGTACCAACGTTAGACAAAGGCAAAGGGGTAATACTATGTAGAGGAAAGGATATTTTTTTAAAATACCTTACATGTATTAGTAAAGATAAGAAATTTTCTAGTTTGTCAGGCAAAACCTATTTTGATAAAGACTATATAAACTCCAATTTAGGGCAAAGAGGTCAGTCGGGTACTATATTAAAATCAAAAACTGATTTTTTACAACATAGAAACTTTGAGAATAATTATCGAACTTACTAAATGTCATCAGGTAATTATAAAAAAATACTTTCAAAATTTGCAACTGGAGTTGCTGTAGTATTAAACAAAACTTCAATGAATGAGTATGCAGCTTTAACCATTAATTCTTTTTGTTCTATTTCAATAAAACCAAAACTAATTTCATGGTCATTAGATAAAAATTCTCAATCATACAAAAAATTTATTAATAAAAAAAAATTTTTAATTTTTTTTTTAAATTCTAATCAAAAAAAAACTTCAGTTTTTTTTTCAAAAAATGGTTTAGTAAATAAAAATATTAACCAAGTAAGGGACTTATTTAAAAATAATTTAGCATCGATTTATTGTAAATTATATAAAAAATTTTCTTTAGGGGATCATGATCTGTTTATTTGCAAGGTGATAAACTTTACTAAGACGAAAAAAAAATTACCTCTAATTTATTTTGATAGTAAATATAAAAATTAATTTTTTAAATATTTTTCAACTATTTCATTTGCAAAATAAGATACTATTGCATTAGCTCCAGCTCTTTTTATAGAATACACAACTTCTAAAATAGCCTCATCAGGAATTATACCATTTTTAATTCCGCACTTTATTAAACTGTATTCACCAGAAACATTATAGGCATACACTGGCACATGAAATTTATTCTTAATTTTGTAAATAATATCTAAATAAGATAAAGCTGGTTTTACCATTACAGCATCAGCCCCCTCATCAATGTCCATTTTTACTTCTAGCATGCATTCGTTTAAATTTTTGAAATCCATTTGATAAGTTTTTTTATCTGTTTTAAGAAGTTTTTTGGTTTTAATAGCATCTCTAAATGGGGAATAAAAATTTGAGGCATACTTGACCGCGTAAGAAAGAATTTGAATATCTTTATATTTTTTATTTTCTAAAGCCTTTCGTATTAAGCCAATTCTACCATCCATCATGTCTGAAGGAGCAATAATATCACATCCAGCTGATGCAAGATTTAAAGATTGTTTAATTAAAAATTTATTAGTTTCATCATTATCAATTTTGTTATTTATAATAATTCCATCGTGTCCATGTGAAGTATACGGATCTAAAGCAACATCAGCCATTACTCCAATATCATCACTAATTTTTTTAATTTTTTGGATTGCCTTACATGCTAGATTATTTTTATTTATAGCTTCACTACCAAGTTTGTTTTTTTTGGAATTTTCTACAAGTGGAAAAATGGCAATTGCAGGAATTTTATTTTTTAAAGCTCTTTCAATAACCCCATCTAGTAAATCAATGCTATATCTATAAATACCTGGCATTGTTTCAATTTGGTCTTTTTTTTTGGAACCTGTTTGAACAAAAACAGGTAAAATAAAATCTGAACTATCTATATAAACATCGTTAATTAGTCTTCTTGACCATTGATAAGCTCGACTTCTTCTTAATCTGGTAAAAGGAAATTTCATTATAAAATTAGACGCGACAATACATCAAAAGTAAATATTTGAAAAAATTTTTTTTAGATGTCATAATTCATTTATGTCGATTGACTACGATAAAATTTTTGATGATGCACTAAAGAACCTCCGCCATGAGGGGAGGTATAGAGTATTTAATAATATAACTAGAAAAAAAGGAGAATTTCCAAAAGCAATATATAATAATCATTTTGGAGTTAAATCCGATGTTACAGTTTGGTGTAGCAACGATTATTTAGGCATGGGTCAAAACCCAAATGTCGTTGAAGCTTTTATAAATGCTGTAAATCTTGTTGGTGCTGGTGCAGGAGGAACAAGAAATATTTCTGGTACTTCAAACTACCATGTCGAACTTGAAAATGAACTATCAAGATTTCACAAGAAAGATTCATCTCTTATTTTTACATCAGGTTATATAGCGAATGAATGCGCTTTAAGCACACTTGCAAGGTTTTTACCAAATAGCACTATTTTTTCTGACGAAAATAATCACGCGTCAATGATTGAGGGAATTAAAAAAGGTAATTCAAATAAAAAAATTTGGAAGCATAATGATATTAATCATTTGGAATATTTATTAAAAAATACAGACAAGAATTCTTCAAAAATTGTTGCTTTCGAGTCAGTTTATTCTATGGATGGAGATTTTGCTCCAATTGAAGAAATAATAAATATTTCAAAAAAATATAACGCCTTAACTTATCTAGATGAAGTTCATGGTGTTGGTCTTTATGGTTTATTTGGTGGTGGACTATCTCAAAAATTAGGAGTTCAAGAAGATATTGATATTTTAGAAGGTACCTTAGCAAAAGGTTTTGGTTTAATGGGTGGATATATTACAGCTAAAAGTAACATAATAGATGTCATCCGATCATATGCTCCAGGTTTTATATTTACTACTTCGTTACCTCCAAGTTTAGCTGCTGCAGCAATAGCAAGCATTCGATTTGTGAGAAATAATAACAACTTACGAGAGTCCTTGTATGAGAGATCGCAAAAATTAAAACAAATGATGAATAATAAGAATTTACCAATTATTGAAAATAAAAGTCATATAGTTCCATTATTGGTAAAAGATCCGAAGTTATGTAAAGAAATTTCTGATATTTTGTTAAATGATTATTCCATATACGTGCAACCAATAAATTACCCAACAGTTCCTAAAGGTCTAGAAAGATTACGATTTACACCCACACCACTTCATGATGATGAAAAAATGGAGCACTTAGTTAATTCGCTTGATAAGATTTGGATGAGTTTAAAGTTGTCTAGAGCTGCTTAAAAGCATTTAAATATACATATAATTTAATTCTTGGTAATAGGCATCTGTGACTCAGTTAATTATTAAAAAAATTTACTTAGCTTCTGATCACGCTGGCTTTGACTTAAAAGAAAAAATAAAAAAATTTTTTAAAAAAATTAAGATTAAGAATTTTGATCTTGGTTGTTTTAATAAAAATAGCGTTGATTATCCTGATTATGCCAAAAAAGTTGCTT
>VHCA01000015.1 GCA_016882225.1 Candidatus Pelagibacterales bacterium | reverse complement strand
GACTAAAAGGTTTTGTAACATAATCATCGACTCCAGTTTCAAATCCTACTACTTTATCCTCTTCTTGACTTTTTGCTGTAAGCATTAAAATTGGAATTGTTTTAAAAATTTTATTTTTTTTTAATTGCCTACATACTTCAACTCCTGAAAAATCAGGTAACATCCAATCAAGAATAATTAAATCTGGAATATTATTTTTTATACTCTGAATTCCTTCCTCTCCACTTTCGGCTGAGTTAACTTTGTATCCCTCTTTTGTAAGATTATATTCTAATAAAGTGATAATAGGTTTTTCATCCTCAATAATTAAAATATTTGCGGACATTCAAAACTTTTACTCTTCGGTTGATCTTTTTTTTGATCGTGTTCCTTTAATTTGATCTCCAGTTACTAAAAAATAAATATTTTCTGATATGTTAGTCACATGATCACCAATTCTTTCAATATGTTTTGCAGCAAATAAAAACTGTGTAGAAATTTCAAGATTTTTTTTATCTTTTTTCATAAAAACCATAGCCTCATCCATTGCCTTATTTACTAGATCATCAACCTCAAGATCACTATTCCAAACTCTAAAAGCTAAATCCTTAGTTCGTCTTGAATAAGAGTCTAAAACATCTTTTAAATTTTTTTGAACTACATCAGAAGCTCTTTTAAAACTTGCAATAATATCTGAAGGTAAATCAAAATTCATAAACCTTACTCTTTTTGCAATATTTTTTGATAAGTCACCAATTCTTTCAAGTTCTGAAGAAATTCTCATAGAAGATACTGTTTCTCGAAGGTCGATGCCCATGGGTTGTCTTAGGGCAATTAAATTTATGACAGAGTTTTCAACTTTAATGTCAAACTCATTCATCAAAAAATCTTTTCCAATAACTTTGTCTGCTAGATCCTGATCTCTTTTAAGAAGAGCTATCATAGAGTTAGAAAATTGACTTTCTGCAAGCCCACCCATTTTCACAATAATATTCGTCAGTTCCTGTAGCTGTCCTTCGTACGATTTTACTATATGCTCCGTCATGTTAACCAAACCTTCCTGTTATATAATCTTGTGTCATTTTATTATCTGGGTTTTTAAAAATTTTTTCAGTTAAGTTAAATTCAATCAATTTACCTAAATGAAAAAATCCAGTATTTTGCGAAACTCTCGCGGCTTGAGACATAGAATGAGTCACAATTACAATCGTATAAGATTTCTTTAATTCATCAATTAATTCCTCAATTTTAGCTGTCGCAATAGGATCTAATGCTGAACAAGGCTCATCCATCAATATAACTTCTGGATTAATTGATATAGCTCTAGCAATACAAAGTCTTTGTTGCTGTCCTCCAGACAAGCCTGTTCCTGGCTGATTTAGTCTGTCTTTAACTTCATTCCACAAGGCTGCTTTTTTTAAACTATTTTCAACAATGGTATTTAAAATTTCCTGGTTTTCAGCAAGCCCATGAATTCTTGGTCCATAAGCAACATTATCATAAATACTTTTAGGAAATGGATTAGGTTTTTGAAATACCATTCCAATTCTTTCTCTAATTAAATTAACATCAGTGTTTTTGGTGTTTATTTCTTTTCCATCAACTTTTATCGAGCCTTCAACTTTACATAAATCAATTACATCATTCATTCTATTTAAACATCTTATAAAAGTAGACTTTCCACAACCAGACGGTCCTATTAAAGCTGTAACTTTATTTTCTACTAAATCTAAATTGATATCAAATAGGGCCTGCTTTGGACCGTAAAATACGCTTAAATTTCTTGTCGAAATTTTTATTTTTTCATTCATATCACGACCACTTCCTCTCAAATTTATTTCTAAGATAAATCGCAAAAGAATTCATAATGATTAAAAAGAATATCAATATAATGATTGTTGCAGAAGTTTTTTCAACAAACCCTCTTTCAGCAGACTCGGACCATAAATATACCTGAACTGGAAGCACGGCTGATGGATCAATTGGCGTAGCTGGAACAACATTAATAAAAGCAATCATTCCAATTAATAATAATGGAGCCGTCTCTCCAAGGGCTTGGCTGAGACCTATAATTGTTCCAGATAAAGTTCCTGGCATAGCGAGAGGAACAACATTATGCATTACTGTTTGAACCTTTGATGCGCCTAAAGCAAGCGCTCCCTCTCTGATAGATGGAGGAACAGCTTTTAAAGCTGCCCGACATGGAATTATTATTCTTGGAAGTGTCATCAAAGCCAAAACCATTCCACCAACTAAAGGTGTTGATCTCGGTAAATAAAAGTAGTTTAAAAAAACTCCAAGACCTAAAAGTCCAAAAACAATTGAAGGAACAGCAGCAAGATTATTAACATTGACCTCAATAATTTCAGTAATTTTATTCTTAGGCGCAAATTCCTCCAAATATATTGCGGCTAAAATTCCAATTGGAAAAGACAAAATTAAACAAACCAAAATAGTAAAAAATGAACCAGCTAAAGATGAAGCAACTCCAGCAAGTTCTGGCTCCCTGGAGTCTGCGTTAGTTAAGAAAGACCAGTTAAACTTATAGACAATTTTATTTTTTGAAATTTGATCATCAAAAATTTTAAGTTGAAAGTCAGAAAATCTTCTTCTTTCCTCTGGAATATCTCTTGGAAAATTACCTTTATAAACCTGATCTAAATCATCTGACAAAGTCAGAGGTACCTCCGCTATTTTATTTAAAACACCTTTATTATAGAAATAAAACTTTTTTACCTCCAGCGCAGCGTCAATACTAACCATATCAATTAATTCTGCCTGCTTAAGTTCTGGTACTTTTGGAGCAAGTACTAATAATGCATCTTTTAAAATTTCCTCAAAATTTGCTTCCTGAATTTCTTTATCGCTTGAATTAATATTTAATCCTAATTTTTTTTCATCAAATTTTATATTTAAAAGTATTTCAGTTTTAAAAAATGCTCCTGAACCTTTGCTAAAAATATTAATAATTAGAATAAATAAAAATAATATAGCTAAACAAACTGATAAAATTCCATAAAATTTAAATCTTCTTTCAGCTTTATACCTTTTTTTTAATAGTTTTATCTTTTCTACTTTACTCATATTTTTCTCTAAATTTTTTAACAATGCTTAAAGCGATAACGTTTATAAAGAGAGTGAAAAAGAACAATGTAATACCTAAAGCAAAAGCCGCTTGGGTCTTTGGATTGTTGAAGGACTGGTCACCAATTAGAATAGTTACAATCTGGGTTGTAATTGTAGTTGAGGCCTCAAGAGGATTTAAAGTTAAGTTTGCAGCAAGGCCTGCAGCCATAACAACTATCATGGTCTCACCAATAGCTCTTGATATTGCAAGAAGAATTGATCCAACAATTCCTGGAAGAGCGGCTGGTAGGACTACTTTTTTTATTGTCTCAGATTTAGTTGCGCCTATTGCAAATGAGCCTTCTCTTAATGAATTTGGTACAGCATTAATTACATCGTCGGTTAAAGAAGAAACATAAGGTATAATCATGATCCCCATTACCACACCTGCTGCAAGGGCACTTTCGGAAGAAACTTCTAATCCAAATTTTTCCCCAACCAATCTAAAGAGCGGTCCAACAGTAAGGGCTGCAAAAAAACCATAAACAACCGTTGGTATGCCTGCCAAAATTTCAATAAGAGGTTTTGTAATTTTTCTAAATTTTCTTGAAGAATACTCAGCTAAAAATATTCCTGAAAAAAGCCCAACCGGAACAGCTACACACATCGCAATTGCTGCAATAAATGTGGTTCCCCAAAACAAAGGGATAGCTCCAAAAACATTTTCAACATTAGCGGTCTGGACACTCGCATCTCTTACAAATGCTCTGCCTGGAGCCCAATTAGTACCAGTTAAAAAATCAAAGATAGAAACCGATGTAAAAAATTTTATACTTTCAAAAAGTAGCGATAAAACTATTCCAAAAGTTGTAAAAATTGCAAGTGTTGCGCATAAAAACATTAAACCTCTAATTATTTTCTCAACACTTTCTCTAGCTTTTATATTTTTAAGTATTTGTCTGTAAGCAAATATAAGCGATAAAATAATTGCACTAAATAAAACTGCAAATTTCGATAACTCTATAATTTTATTTAATGCAATAAACTTTTCAACATACGGAATTAAGTTTTGAGGAATAGTTCCGGAAAATTTCTTTTCCGCAATTGATACTATTTGGGAGAATATTAAATTTAACTTATTATCATCGATAGTGGGATCTAACTTAAAATCTGATAGAACAAAAATTTTTATTATGCTTAATTCGAAAATCGACCAAAAAAATAATATAATTAACGCAGGCAAAGCACACCAAGCTGCTAAATAATATCCGTAGTACTCCGGTAGTGAATTTAAATTTTTAATATTGTAATTAGCTAATCTTAAAACTCTTGCTTTACCTATGAAAAAAAAAGAAAGGCTAAAAAATAAAATGAAAGATAATATTACAAGATTCATTAAACCTTTCTAAATATTTTAAGGCCGAAGTTTTCTTCGGCCTTAAAACTTAATTATATTACTGCTTCAAAACTACTAAATTAGCAGCTGTATCTCTTACTTTGTCTTCTGTTGCTTTTGAGTTTGGAACCAAACCAACTTTAAATAAATAACCAGTAGTTCCAACTGCAGACTTTCCGGTATACTCATTTAAAAATTCCTTAAATCCAGGAATTACAGAAGCGTGAGCTTTTTTTGCATAAATAAATAATGGTCTTGCAACTGGATAGGAGAAATTTTGAATTCCTTCTATAGTAGGTGCAATTCCATCAATCTTTACTGCCTTAATTTTATCTTTATTTGCAGCAAGATAGCTGTAACCAAAATATCCAAAAATATTTGGAGAAGATGTCAATTTTTGAACAATTAATGTATCATTTTCACCTGCCTCAATGACTGCTCCATCTTCTCTATACTTGGTACAATTTTTCTTATCTGCAAGCTTTTGAAAATCTGTATCACAACCCTTGACCATCACTAATTCATCGAAGGCATCTCTTGTTCCAGAGGTTGGTGGTGCTACTAAAATTTCAATCTTTATATTTGGTAGTGATTTGTCTATATCGCTCCAATTTTTAAATGGATTTTTAACTAACTTTCCATCTACAACTACATCATGAGCTATAGCTTTCCATAGTTGAGTCTTGGTAAAGTTTTGATCCTTTGCTTTAACAGAGTGACTAAACGCTATTCCATCGTTTCCGATAGGTAACTCGATAACTTCTGTTACACCATTTTTAATACATAGCTCTAATTCGTCTTTTTTGATTGCTCTAGAAGCTCCTGTAATATCTGGGTGTTGAACCCCAACTCCTCCACAGAAAGATTTAAAACCACCACCTGTTCCTGTGCTTTCAACGACTGGTGTTTTAAACTTACCTTGTTTTCCAAATCTTTCAGCAACTACTGTAGAGAATGGATATACTGTTGAAGATCCAACAATCTTAATTTGATCTCTCGCCACAGCATAAGACGAAATCATCATTAAGATGGCTGAGATAATTATTAGTTTTTTTTTTATCATTTTTACTTTCCTTAATTGTTAAATTAATTAAGGATTAGCGGGTTTAGATTAGTTATTTATTACAGTTAGGTTACAGTTTTGTTACAAAGCTAACTTTTTAGTTGCAAAATATACCTATTTTTTTCTTAATTTTGAAAAAGTGGGAGTTTCACAATAAATTCACTTCCTTTATTCAAGGTACTTAAAATTTGAAATTCTCCTCTATGCTGATTAACAATATGTTTTACAATTGCAAGTCCAAGTCCAGTGCCTTCAATTTTTAACTTTTTAATATTTTCTGCTCTAAAAAATCTTTCGGTAATTCTTCTAATATCATCTGTTGCAATTCCATATCCAGAGTCAATAACTGATATTGAGACGAAGTTTTCAATATCAGATTTATGATTAGAATTTTTTATTTCTATAACTGAATTAGTATTGCTATATTTTATAGCATTATCCAAAAGATTAGAAAAAACAGCGGACAGTTTTTCTTTGTCCCCAATTACAAACTTTTGGTTATCTTTAACAGTACATGTAATATTTATTTTTTTTTCCTTAGCTTTATTGTCATATAATAAAATTACATTCTCAATAACCTCTCTAATATTTACTTTATCTTTTGGTCGAATATGTTCTTGAAGCTCAATTCGACTAAGGGACATCAAATCCTCTATTAATCTTTCCATCTTTTCTGCCTCATCTTTCATAATGGAAATAAACTTCTTTTGAGACTGAGGATCATCTTTTGCTGCATCAGTAATTGTCTCTAAAAATCCTTTTAACGATACTAAAGGTGTTCTTAATTCATGGCTTGCGTTTGCAATAAAATCTGACCTCATATTTTGACTCTTTCTGATTTCAGTAAAATCCCTGATCAAAACTAAAGTCTGATCAGATTTAATAGATGCAACGCTTGCCCTATAAAATTTAAAGGTAGGAATATTTATTTCGATATCTATTTTTTTTAATTGCTTATCAATTTTATTTTGATCAATTGCCTCAAGCAACTCTGGAATTCTAATTTCACTTCCAATATGCTTGCCCTCTAAATTAATACCAAAATTTTCAACTGCAGCTTTATTATTATAAATAATATTATTAAATTTATTTAAAATAATAATTATATCTTCAAATTGATCTATAAATAATCCCTCTACATCCTTTTTTTCTAATGGTTGATTATTAATAACATTATCTTTTTTAGGTAATACATTATCCGAATTATATTCTTGTGATTTTTTATTTTGTAAAAAAATTAATAAAATTATGAAAATTATTATATTGATAATTAATATCCATATTGGGTAGTCTATAAAAAGATAGAAAGCTAAATTGAGTAGTATTGCAAAAAATATAAAAATAAAGAACATTGTTTTAAAAAAATATTAAACAAACAAAGAAAGAGCTAATACGAATAAAAAAACTAGCAATATAAATACAATAACTGCTTTGTTTAAGGGAAGATTATTTAAATAATTAAACACAAAGTTAAAATTCTTTTGGAAGCGATTGATCAACTGAAATTCTACCTGCGCCTTTAAATAAAATTGCAATCATAATTAACATCCAAAATAATGGATATTCATAGCCACCTTTTATCCATAAAAATCCATTTTTTAAGTGAATATAAAATGTTGCAACTGCTAGAAGACCGATAAACTGGGCTGCAACTATACGTGTAAACAAACCAAATGCTAAAAAAATTCCTCCAATAAATTCAAGAGCTCCAACATAGACCGCTAGATAATAGGCGGGTTCAAGAGAAACACTTTTAAAAAAAGCTGTTGTGCTGTCCAATCCTCCAAATAATTTTAAATATCCGTGAGGTATCATCATTATACCTGCGGTAAAACGAATAAGGGGATACGCTAAAGGCTCCAAAGCATCATATGCTTTTTCAAGATAAGGTATTACAAGCCTCGAATTTCTAGATACTCGCATTTCTATATTTTATATTTTTATAAAAAATCAGACAAGAATAAATTTGGTGGTCAATTCAGGACTCGAACCTGAAACTCAACCTCCGCAAAGTTGCGTGATATCCGTTTCACCAATTGACCCTTTAATCAGACTCTTACAAAAATAAACTTTTGAAATAAGCCTTTAAAGTTTTTGTACAGAAAAAGAATTATAAAAACAATCAAGAGAGAAAAAATAAGCCTAAAAAAAAGGATTCCGGATAAATGACCCCCCATAATGGACATCAAGATAGTGTCTTCAATAATTGCATGTACAAGATTTAGGAAAGACAATGATAATAAAATGCTTTGTTTATCAATCTCTTTTGATTTAACTTCTTTAATTAATAGTCCTCCTCCAAATTGTATTCCAATAGTAAGTCCAACAATAACAACATTAATTGCCTGCTCTCTAATTCCTATAAATCTTAATGGAGCTTTAAGTAGTAGCTTGATTAAGTGTTCAATGCCTACTTTTTTAAAAATATTTAACGTAAAAACTAAAATACAAATAATTAAAAATACGAAAGCTAAATTTTTTATCTGGCTATAAAACCACTCTGTATATGTTAAAATTAATTTAGGCTGTTCAAAAATCAGACTATATTTTTCTTCAAGAAAACCAAAATAAGAATACAGTTTATGCAAAATTAACCCTGCAAGAAAACCTATACCAATTCTCAAAAATGCTGCATAAAAAAAGGAAATACCGGCTGATCTTGTGATTGCACTTTCTACAAAAATATTATGTGCAATTAATATCACTGTCGTAATAATTGTAACTTGCGCGACGGTCAGATCTATTCCTGGAACAATATTGATGAAGACTATAATTGCTGCATAGACATTGACAATAATTGCAGTTACCCAAATAAATCCCATTTCTGCAGGAAGTCCCATCAACTGCACAATCGGTTCAAAATATATGGATAGGAATTTTATAAAACCTAATTCTTCTAAAATTTTTACCACAAAAACAAAAGGTATTAAAATTTTATAAAGAGGAATGCTTATATCTTTTATTTCACTAATAATAGTTTTAAAAAAAATATTCATTCTTTTGTTTTAAAAAAATATTTTTTCATAAAACTAGTTATCAAAACTAAAACTCCAAGTAAGGCTAATGGTATTGAAACCTGTGGATCAGAAAGCACATCTAAACTTATAATATTTCCTTGCTCCATTTTCGAAAATATTCCAAATAATAAATTTACAACTATAAATGTTGCAGGTGCAGCACCTATTAAGGTTGCCATAAAAAATTTTCTTACACTCATATTAAAAAGTATTGGAACTAAATGACCAACTTGAGATGGAATACCCGGAACCAATCTTAAAAACATTAAATAAGCAAAATCATTACTCTTAAAATGCTCATCAAGTTTTTGAAATTTTTCCTTAAAATATTTAATCACTAAATCTTTTAAAAAACTATTTGCAAAAATATAAAGTAATGTTCCGCCAACTGTCCATGATATTAAAAGTAAAACTGAACCTAATAATGGGTTAAATATAAAGCCTGCAATAATTGTTAGAATAGAACCAAAGCCTAAAATAAAAGTCCACACTAAACAAAATATAAAAAAAAGTACGGATACTAAAAAAATATTTTCATCTCTAAATTGAAAAATTTTCTGTCTATAATCCTTTACAAAATCATAATTAATATAAGAGAATGCGTCATAGTAAAAAAATAAAAATGTTACCGCAGTAACTATCCCTACATAAATAATTCCAAGTAAAATTTTAATTTTAGAAATTTGATACATTGAAAAATCTTTAACTTTTACTGTACTTGTTTTAACAATTTACCTATAAATAGCGAAATTTTTATTTTCACTATGAAAAGAACCTATCAACCCAGCAAAATAGTAAGAAAACGAAGACATGGCTTTAGAAAAAGAATGTCTAGTAAAAATGGAAGAAGGGTTATCTCAAGTAGACGACGCAAGGGAAGAAGAAGAGTTTCGGCCTAATCGATGGCACCAGAGATACGTTTTCAAAGTTTAAAAGGAACAGATACTTTCAAAAAAATGCTATCTTCACAAAAGTTTAATTCAAATTTTTTTACAATTTATTTTGATAAACGAAATGAAAAAAATAAAAATAATGATATTGCAATTAGTTTTGTATCTGCAAAAAAATTAGGAACAGCTGTGAAACGTAACAGAATTAAAAGAAGGTTAAAAATGGCAGCATTAAAAGCAATTCGCGAACTTAATAATTTTAATAAAAGCTACCAGTACGCTGTATTTGCAAAATCAAAAGTCTATGATGCAAATTTTGAAAACTTAGTAGAAGAATTTAAGAATAAACTTGGTTTAATTAATAATGTTAAAAAAAATTAGTTGGTTTTTTTGTTCAATCATATACTGCATCATCAAATTTTATAAATTTTTTTTATCACCTTGGTTTCAGCCATCATGTAGATTTGATCCAACCTGTTCTGAATATTTTCAGGATGCATTGAAAGAATATGGTTTTTTAAAAGGGACATATAAGGGAGTAATTAGATTACTTCGATGTCATCCAATAAAATGGCTTGGTGGTAGCTTTGGATATGATCCTATAATTTCAAAAAGAAAACGTCATGGATAATAAAAATGTAATTCTAGCTGTATTTCTATCCACACTAATTCTTCTTGTATGGGCAACTTATTTTGAAGATCCTAAAATAAAGGAAAAACGTTTTGAGGGAGAAAAAAATAAACAAACCCAAGTTACAAAACCAGAGACAGCTGGTGGAACTAGTGTACCTAAGATTGATGCTCCAAAAATTATAACCAGGGTCGATGCTTTAAAAGATGGAGAGAGAGTTGTAATTGAAAATAATAATCTCCTTGGATCAATTGTCCTTCGAGGTGCATTAATTGACGACATTACTATTAAAAATTATAGGGAAACCATTGATCAAAAAAGTAAGCAAATCACTTATTTAAACCCAAAAAAAATAAATGAAGGTTACTTTGTAGAAACTGGCTGGGCTGCTAAAGGAAATGTAAAAGTTCCAGATAATAATAGTGTGTGGCAATTACGAGAGGGAAAAAAACTTACTCCAAACGCACCAATTACATTAGAGTGGAATAACAGAGAGGGTTTAATTTTTTTAAAAAAAATTGAAGTCGATGACAAGTTTTTATTTAAAATTACTGACACTGTTAGAAGTGACAGAAGCGGAAATATTGAATTATTTCCATATTCACAAATTACTAGAAACTCAAAGCCTACCATTGAGGGTTTTTACATATCCCATGAAGGTCTGATTGGTGTTGTAAATAAAAACCTAAAAGAAGAAAGTTATGACACTATTCAAAAGGAAAAAAAGGCATTTTCTGGAAATAATGGATGGCTTGGAATTACTGATAAATACTGGATGACAAGTATTATCCCTGAACAAGGAAAGTCTTTTAATGCAGAATTTTTATTTAAAGACGGATTTAAAGTTAATTATATTTTACTAGATTCCCTTCAGTTGGGTGGACAAAAAATAATTTCATCTACATCAAAAATCTTTATAGGAGCAAAGGAAGTTCACGTTATCGACAGTTATTCTGAAAAAGAAAAAATTGAACGTTTCGATCTTGCAATAGATTGGGGTTGGTTTTATTTTATCACTAAGCCATTATTTTTTTTAATTGATTATTTTTTTAAGCTTGTCGGAAATTTTGGCGTAGCAATAATACTTTTAACGGTTGTTGTTCGTATCGTAATTTATCCCCTTGCAGATTACTCATTTAAATCTATGGCTAAAATGAAGGTTTTACAGCCTGAGATGCTTCGAATTAAAGAATTATACAAAAACGATGTTAAAAAAACTCAAACTGAGATGATGGCGTTGTACAAGAGAGAAAAAGTAAATCCTTTATCTGGATGCATTCCAATCATACTACAAATTCCAATCTTCTTTGCAGTTTATAAAATGCTTTTTGTGACAATCGAAATGAGGCATGCTCCATTTTTTGGTTGGATTAAAGATTTATCTGCCGCAGATCCAACATCTATTTTTAATTTATTCGGTCTAATACCTTGGAGTCCACCAACCTTTTTAATTATTGGTGTTTGGCCAATTTTGATGGGCGTAACCATGTATATTCAGCAGAAATTAAGTCCTGCACCACCTGATCCAATTCAAGCTAAAATTTTTGCTTTTTTTCCTTTGATGTTAACTATTTTACTTGCTTCTTTTCCTGCAGGATTAGTTGTGTACTGGACTGTAAGTAATGTGCTTACCATGTTGCAACAATGGATCATTTTAAAAAGAACTAAAGTAAAAACTGTTTAATGGATATAAAGTCATTTTGGCCAGAGGCCGCACCATCCATTGATGAAGCGTCTACCTATATAAAAAAATATAAAAACAAAGAAATTATTTTAAAATATGGAGGTCAGGTAATGTCTGACCAAAATCTTTCTAAAGCATTTGCACAAGATGCTGCCATACTTAGAAAGCTTGAAATAAATGTTGGTGTTATCCATGGAGGCGGTCCGCAAATTAAAAGGCAACTCGATGAAAAAAAAATTGAGAGTAAATTTATTGATGGTCTTAGAGTAACTGATAAACAGACTATTGATTTGGTTGAGGATGTTTTATGTAATAAAATTAACCCAGATCTTAGGAACTCTATTATAAAATTTGGATCAACTGCAGAGTCTCTTACACCAAAAAATCATTCAGTAATTAATGTGGATGGCCCAATTAACAAAGATCTTGGTTATGTTGCAAATCCAAAAAAAATTAATATTTCAATAATTAAAACTTTATTTAAAAAAAAAATAATTCCAGTAATTTCTCCAATCGGGAAAGACACAACAGGTCAAAGTTATAACATTAATGCAGACACAGCAGCTGGTTTTATTGCAAGTGAAATTAAAGCTGAACGATTACTACTCATGACAGATGTTACTGGAGTTAATGACAAAAGCGGAAAACTAATATCAGAACTTTCAATTCCAAAGGCACTACAATTGATTGATAATGGTACAATAACAGGTGGCATGATACCAAAAATTAAGACATGTATTCACGCAATTGAAAGTGGCGTAAATGGTGTAGTTATTATTGATGGACGAAAAGCACATGCGGTTCTTTTTGAGCTGTTTTCAAACATTGGTGCTGGAACTCTTATAATAAAATAATGGATAATCTAAAAAAAGTTAAATACTGGATATTTGATTTGGATAATACTTTATATCCCTCATCTACAAACCTTTTTTCAAAAATTGATAAATTAATGGCAACATTCATCATTGATAAACTTAAAGTTACACATGATGAAGCTTTGCAAATGAAAAATGATTATTTTAGAAAACATGGAACAACTTTAAATGGATTAATTAAAAATCACAAAATAGATCCGCATGATTTTTTAGAATTTGTTCACAACATTGACTACAGTTTTCTAAAAAAAAATGCCAAACTTAATGATCAAATAAAAATCCTGCCTGGAGAGAAAATTATTTTTACTAATGGATCCAAAAAACATGCTGAACGCGTAATTGAAACTTTAGAAATTGAAAAAAATCAATTTTCAATATTCGATATTGTTGATTCCGATTTTATTCCAAAGCCAGAAAAAAAACCTTATGAAAAGCTTATTTCACAATTTAAAATTATTCCTGAACAAAGTATATTTATTGAGGACATTGCAAGAAACTTAAGGCCTGCACATGAACTTGGTATGCAAACTGCATGGGTAATTAATAGTGATGAGTGGGCAAGTGAGGGACATGGCGAAGATCATATTCATTATAAAATAAATAAACTGGAAGATTTTCTAGAAAAATGTAATTTGCTAGTTCAATAGCAAATGTCGACTGAAGATATCATTAACCAGGCCTGGGAACAGAGATCAAATGTTTCTAAAAATTCTGATAAATCTATTATTAATGCAGTAACATCAACGTTAGATTTGCTTGATAGCGGTGCATTAAGAGTAACTGAAAAGAAAAATAGTGTTTGGCATACACATCAATGGATTAAAAAAGCAATCCTCTTAAGTTTTAGAGTATTTGATAACAAAATGATTAAAGGTCCTTATTACTCGTGGTTCGATAAAGTTGAAGGAAAAACATTCAATTGGACAGAGGATAAATTCTTAAAGAGTAACTTTAGAGCAGTTCCAAATGGAGTTGTTAGGAAGTCTGCATACATAGGAAAAAATGTTGTGCTTATGCCGTCGTTCGTAAATGTTGGAGCTTATGTTGATGATGGAACTATGATTGATACTTGGGCGACCGTTGGTTCTTGTGCTCAGATTGGAAAAAACTGTCATATTTCTGGCGGAGTTGGAATCGGTGGCGTTTTAGAACCTCTTCAAGCAAACCCTGTAATTATCGAGGATAATTGCTTTATTGGAGCAAGATCAGAAATTGCAGAAGGCGTAATTGTCGGTGAAGGATCTGTTCTTTCTATGGGTGTTTATGTAGGAGCATCAACAAAGATTATTGATAGAAAAACAAATAAAATAATATTCGGAAATATTCCTCCCTACTCAGTTGTTGTTCCAGGATCTCTTCCAGGTGAGGATAAAACAAAACCTAATCTTTATTGCGCGGTGATTGTGAAAACGGTGGATGAAAAAACGAGAAGCAAAACTTCAATAAATGAGTTACTAAGAGATTAAATGGCAGTTCTAAATGAAATAACTATCGCAAGAGATCTTGTTCGTTGCAAGAGTGTTACTCCTAAAGATGATGGGGCAATTGGAATTGTTCATAAATATTTAAAAAAACTTGGTTTCAAATGTGAAATCATGGAATTTAAAAAAAAAGGGACAGTTAAGATCAAAAATCTTTACGCAAAAATTGGAAACACAAAACCAAATTTTTGCTTTGCAGGTCACACTGACGTGGTACCAGCTGGTGACGTAAAATCTTGGAGTGTTGATCCATTTGGAGGTGTAATCAAAAATAATAAAATAATTGGAAGAGGAATAAGCGATATGAAAGGTGCAGTTGCTTGTTTTATTGCTGCATGCAGTAAATATTTAAATACTCATGGAATACCTAATGGCTCGATAAGTTTATTAATAACAGGAGATGAAGAGACTGTTGCAATTAATGGAACAAAGCCTGCGATTGAGAAATTAAATAAAAGAGGTGAAAAAATTGATTTTTGTCTTGTTGGTGAGCCAACAAATTTAAATACGTTAGGTGAAATGATTAAAATTGGAAGACGTGGTAGCATAACTGGATCCATCACAGTTTATGGAATTCAAGGTCATGTTGCTTATCCAAAAGAGTCTATAAATCCAACCACAACCTTAGTAAAAATACTAAATATTATTAAAAGTTTGAAACTAGATAATGGAAATAAAGACTTTCAACCTTCAAACTTGGAAGTTGTAAAAATTTCAATCGATAACACTGCAGATAACGTAATTCCTGCAAAAGCAAAAGCAACTTTTAATATTAGATTTAATAATAATCACACTCCAAACTCACTTAAAAAAAAACTTAATAAAATCTTTTCTACAATTTGTAAGAGCAATAAAACTAGATATGAAATTAGTTATTATGTTTCAGGCGATGCCTTTATAACAAATTCAAACTCAACCGTAGACATGGTTAAAAATGTTATTAAAAAACATACTAAAAGAAATCCTGTTCTCTCAACTTCTGGTGGGACATCAGATGCAAGATTTATTAGAAAATTTGCACCTTGTATGGAATTTGGGCTTACAACAAAAACAATTCATCAAGTGGATGAAAATGCAAAAATTACAGACCTTAAAAAATTAAAAAATATTTATTCAGAAATTTTAGAAAATTATTTTTAGTGAAGACTTGTATTTTCACTACTAATTCCTCCTTAAACCATGACACAGGACAAGGACATCCTGAGTGTCCTGAGCGAATACCGTCAATTATAAGAGGTATTAAACAAATAAAGTCTTCAAACCTAATTTGGAAAACTGCAACGGAGGGAGACCAACGCTTTATAGAACTTACTCATAGTAAGTCATATGTGAAAAAAATTAATGCATCATTTCCAAAGGTTGAACTTAAGTATCTTGATGGAGATACGATTGTATCTCCAGGTAGTAAAAAAGCTGCTTATGAGGCAGCAGGGTCAATAATGAGTGCAATCGACGGAGTATTCAAAAAAGAATTTAATAATGCCTTTTGCGTTATAAGACCTCCTGGTCACCACGCTGAGAAAGAAAAGGCGATGGGATTTTGTATATTTAATAACGTTGCAGTTGGAGGAGTATATTTAATTGAAAAGTATAAATTAAATAAAATTGCAATCATCGATTATGATGTACATCATGGTAATGGAACACAAGATATTTTTTATGAAAATAATAAAGTGCTCTACATCTCCTCACACCAATTTCCTTTTTATCCTGGAACAGGATCAAAAGAAGAAAGAGGAAAATATGACAATATATTTAATGTTCCCCTTGAAGCTGGAACATCATCATCTTTATTTTTAAAAGAATATGAAAAAGTTTATGAAAAAATAAGAGTATTTAAACCTGAATGCATTCTACTATCGTCAGGATTTGATGCGCATAAAGACGATCCACTCGCAAACATTAACCTTGAATCAGAAGATTTTTATACACTTACAAAAAATTTTTTATCCCTAGCGCAAGAACTTTGTGATGGAAAACTTATATCTATTCTTGAAGGTGGATATAATTTAAATGCAATTCAAGAAAGTGCCAAATTTCATGTTGAAGCTTTACTTGGACAATAATCAATACTCAACTTTTTCAAGATAAAGACCATGCGAAGGTGCGGGAGGAGCGCAGTTTGAACGACTCTTAGACTCTAAAACCATTTTAAGTTTTTCCTTATTCCATTTTTCCTCCCCAACATATTTAATACATCCCATCATCGAGCGTACTTGTTGCTGAAGAAAAGATTGCGATATAAATTTAAAATCAATCATCTCTCCGTTTTGGTACATTAAAATATTATCTATCGTTCTAATTGGTGACGACGCTCCACAACTTGCTGAGCGGAATGTTGAAAAATCAAAGGTTCCAATTAAGACTGTTAATGCATCTTTCATTGAATTTTCATTTAATTTTTTTTTAATGTACCAAGCTTTGTTTTTAAAAATTGAGGGTGGAGAATCTCTATTTAAAATAGAATATTTATAAGTTCTCATCTTTGCACTCCGTCTTGCATCAAAATTATTATCTACTTTTGAAGCATCTAAAATACTAATTAATTGATCCTTCAAATGAAAATTTAATGCATCTTTAATTTCTTCATTCTTTAATTCTTTATTAATATCAAAATGAAAAACCTGCCCTGTTGCATGAACACCAGCATCAGTTCGTCCTGCACCAGTTATTGCTATGCTGGCATTTAAATATTTTTTTAAGGACTCTTCGATTGCTTGCTGAACTGATCTACCATTTAATTGTCTCTGCCAGCCAACAAAATTAGTTCCATCATACTCAACAACACACTTGTATCGCAACATCAGAATAGTTTTGAACTTTTTGGAATTTTAAATCCTAGTAAAAAATCTTTTTTATCTTGAATCTTTTTTCCTGGTCTCTGAATTTTTAAAATTTCAACTGAACCTTCTTTACATCCAATCACAAGATCATCATTCAAAGCTTGTCCAATACTTCCTGTTAAAATGTGTTTTTTCATTTTCCAAATTTTAATTTTTTCTCCCTTATAATTTATAAATGCACCTGGAGCTGGACTTAAAGCATTCACATGTCTGACAATCTCAGACGATTTTTTATTCCAATGTATTAATTCATCCTCTTTAGTGATTTTTTTAGCATAAGTTGCTTTACTATGATCTTGCTCCATAAATTTATCTTTATTTTTTTCAATCATGTCTAGGGATTTCATTATCAAACCAGCTCCAAGTTTTGATAAAATTAAGCCTACCTCTCCATAGTCCTTTGTGTCATCAAGAGTAACTTTTTCAGTTAACATTACTGGTCCAGAATCTAATTCTTTACCAATTTTCATAATTGATACACCTGTTTCTTTATCACCATTCATAATGGCTCTTTGTATGGGTGCTGCTCCCCTCCATTTAGGAAGTATTGAACCATGAATGTTAATAAACCCATGAGGAAGAACACCTAAAAAATTTTCTGGAATAATTTGTCCATAGGCAACAACAATTGCAATATCTGCTCTAAGATTTTTTAAAAATTCTAATTCCTCTTTTGTTTTTAGCGAAGATGGTGTGTGAACTTGAAGATTGTTTTTTTCTGCAAATATATGAACTGGTGTTTTTTCAACTAACATTCCCCTTTTAGATTGTTTTGGTCTTTGAGAATAAACTTTTACAATCGTATGGGTGCTCTTTAATAATATATCTAACGTTGGAATTGCAAAATCTGGTGTTCCCATGAAGATTATTTTTAAGCTCATGGTGGCTATATAGCTACTTTATCAACGTTCGACTCTTTTTCTTTTTTAAGCTTGATAAGTTTTTTGATAATAAAAGATTTTTTTAATTTAGATAAATAATCAATAAATAAAATCCCATTTAAATGATCAATTTCATGTT
>VHCA01000014.1 GCA_016882225.1 Candidatus Pelagibacterales bacterium | reverse complement strand
GTATTTCAAATGCCAGGGAAACTACAAATGTTTTAAAAATTCAGGCAGACAAAATTGATTATTCACAAAATGATGAAGTTTTAAATGCAACAGGAAATGTCAAAATTAATCATGAAAATGGAATTGAGGTTAAGACTAGTAAAGTAACATATAATAAAAAAGACGGACTTGTAAAAATTGATAGTCAATTTGAACTTATAGATAAAAATAAAAGGTCAATTATCGGTGAACAATTACTTTATAATATAAATGAACAATTAATAACTGCGGAAAAAAAAATTATTTTTAAAGATGAAAAAAATAATAAGTTTTTTTTAAGTAAGATCATTGCTGATGATAAATTTGTAAATATTCTTGGATATGACTTAGTAACCGACTTGGAAAAAAGTCCAGATTTTAAAAATTCCAAACCAAGGCTTGAGGCTAAAAAAGTAAACATCAAAGATAATATAAGTACGTTATACGATGCAAGATTTACAACTTGTAGAGAAGAAAATAAGATTGAAGGTTGTCCATATTGGAATTTAAAAGCAGACGAGATAATTCATGATAGAACAGAAAAAAGCCTTTCTTATAAGAATGCAAAGTTAGACTTAAATGAAGTCCCAGTATTATATACGCCTTATTTCTCTCACCCCGATCCAACAGTTAAAAGAAAAAGTGGCTTTTTAGCACCAAGTTTTTCATCTTTAGGCCAAATAGGAAATACAATTAAAATTCCCTATTTCTTTGCAGTTTCAGAAAATAGAGATTTAACCTTATCTCCTGTTTACTATTTTGATCAACATCCTTTGTTGCTTGCTGAGTATAGAGAAAAATTTAAAAATGGGGATTTTTCTTTAGAAGGAGGTATTACCCAAGGCTATAAAAAAACAAACTCTACTAATACTCCAGGATCGAAACATCATTTATTTGGGAATTATAACCAAAGTTTTTTAAATAAAGTGTTAGACGATGATAATTTAAATATTAAACTTCAAAGAGTAAGTAATCCAACTTATCTTAGAGTAAACAAGATTAACTCAACCGATGATAAATTTAAAAGAAATTTAATTAAAGAAGATTTAACTCAGCTTAATAATGAAATCAGCTTAAATTCTTTTTCAAAAAATGAAAAACTTAATCTTAAAGTTGCTGCAAATCAAAATATCGGAGTAACTAAAACAAGTGATCAGTATGAATATATTTATCCTGAAATAAATTTTAAAAAATTTAATTTGTTTCAAGAAACTTTTTATGACTCAAACTTTAATTCGATATTTAGGCAAATTAACAAGAATACAAATCAGAACAAAACTTCTTTAGTAAATAATTTTTATGCAAATTCACAAAACTACTATTTGGATAATGGAATTGGATATAAATTTTTAGGACAGCTAAATAATATTAATTATGACTCGAATTTTAATGATCCTAAAAAAAACACTCATGCCCAGATAAATCCAGTGCTTGGGATAGATGGCTCATATCCACTTTCAAAGAAGCATGAGGTTAAAGAAGAATATTTTATTCCGAGAATTTTAACTAGGTACTCACCTGGAAAAATGAAAAATGCAAAAAATAACGATCTTTTACTGACGACAGATAATATTTTTTCATTCGATAGAATGAATAATGAGGAACTAATTGAAAAAAACTTATCATTTAATCTAGGTTTTGATTGGATTTTGAAAGATGATAAGAAAAATCTATCTTCGCCAAAAACTGAATTTTCATTAGGTCAGGTAATCAAATTTGATAAAGACCTTGATATGCCAACTAAATCATCTTTAGATAAAAAAAAATCAGACTTTGTAACTAAATTCTTATACTCAAATCCAAATAATTTTGAAATTACGTCTAAAAATAGCTTAGCAGATAATTTTAAAGATCTTAATTATAATGACATCAATTTAAAAACCTATTTTCAAAAAACATCTATCAATTTCAATTTTGTTGAAAAAAATAATTACGTAGGAGCAGAGAGAAAATATATTGCTAACCTTATAAGTCCAATATCTTCAAACTTTAATATAAAATTTGAAACAGAAAAAGATCTTAAAACAGACCAATTCACAAATAACAAATTTTTAGTTGAGTATATAAATGAATGTATAAAGTACGGACTGACTATAAGAAAAGATTATAATTCAGATAAAGATTTAAAACCAGGTACTAACATATTTTTTGGATTTACCTTATTACCATTTGGTGCCAACATAAGTGTCCCTGGTTTTTCTGATTAATGAAAAAAATATTTCTTTTTTTTTTTCTTATATTAAGTGCAGAAACCTTATCGAAGGAAATCACAAACAAAACTAAAATACAAGTTGGAAACGAAATAATAACCGAACATGATATTTTAATTGAGAAAAATTGGTTATTTTTCATTAACTCTGAAAACAAAAATAATATATCAGCAAATATAATTGAAGAAATTGCTCAAAATAATTTAATAGCTAGGAAGATAAAAAAACTTGAGACAGATAATTTTAAAGTCAATGCTGATAAGAGTGAAGTAGATAATGAATTATTTAACTTTTTAAAAACACAAAATCTTTCAGAAGATAAGGTTTATAATTTTACAAAAAATTTTAAAATTAATGAAAATTATTTAAGAGAAACAGTTGAATTAGAAATTAAGTGGAAAAATTTAATAAGAGGTATTTACTCTGGAAGAATTAACGTTAACGTTACAGAAATTGATCAGCAAATACAAAAGAATAATATACCTCTTAAGGAAAGAGAAAATATTATAGCTGCAGAAAAAAATAAAATATTAAATAGTTTTTTGTCTAATCATTTAGAAATAAGTAAAAAAAAATATCTCATTAAAGTTTTGTGAAAAATAACATTGGCATCTTCCTTGGTGAACCAAAAAGTATAAATTACGAAATTTTTTTTAAATCAATAAAATTTTTAAAAAAATCTAATAAAAATTTTTTTATTGTGGGAAGTTTTCAATTATTAAAAAAAAATTACAAAATTAAACTATCTGACTTTCATCAAATAAATACAAGTAATTTAAACAATATAAAAAAAATTAATTTTATAGATGTTGATTTTATTAAAAAACAAAACAGCTTTTTACATATAAAAAAAAGTTTTGATGTAATTTATTATTTATTAAAACAGAATAAAATTAGGAAATTCATAAATCTGCCAATTGATAAATCACAATTTACGAAATCTTCTTACCCAGGCGTTACTGAGTATTTAGGAAAACAATTTAAGATTATTAATACAAGTATGTTAATTTATAATGAAAAATTTTCTGTGCTACCAATATCAACTCACATTCCAATAAGTGCTATATGTAAATCGGTTTCATTTAATAAATTAAATTCTGCCTGTAAAAATATTAATTATTTTTATAGTAGAATTTTAAAAAGGAAGTTTAAAATCGGGGTTTTAGGACTTAATCCACACAATGGAGATAATGGATATATAGGAAATGAAGAAAAGCTAATTAATAAGTGGATAATCAAGCTAAAAAAAAAATACCCTATTTCTGGCCCAATATCGCCGGACACTTCGTTTATATATCAAAAAAAAAATAAAATTGATGTTCTCATTGGTTGGTATCACGATCAGATAATTACAACTTTTAAAACATTATTCGGTTTTAACGCTATTAATATAACCCTTGGTCTTCCTTTCTTAAGGGTTTCACCAGACCATGGAATTGCAAAAGATATAGTTGGAAAAAACTTAGCAAATAACGATAGCTTTATTAAAGGTTTAAAATTTTTATTTAAATATAGTGTTTAAAAAAAAAAAATTTGGTCAAAATTTCTTAAAAGATAAATTAATTTTAAAAAAAATAGTAGAAATTGGTAATATTAATTCTGAAAGCGAAGTTATTGAAATAGGTCCTGGTGATGGCAGTCTTACAAATGAAATCTTACAAAAAAAACCTAAATCTCTTTTTGCTGTAGAAATAGATAAAGATTTAAAGGAAATACTAAACGAAATTAAAAAAAAAAATCATAATTTTGATTTTACAATAGCAGATGCAGTTAATTTTAATGAAGAAAAAATATTTAAAAATAACTGTATAATATTTAGTAACCTTCCTTACAACATATCAACTACATTATTATTGAAATGGATTTTTTTAAAGAAATGGCCACCTTTTTTTTCTAGACTAATTTTAATGTTTCAAAAAGAAGTCGCCGACAGAATATGTGCTAAAAGTGGAGAAAAAAACTTTGGAAGATTGTCTTTAGTTACAAGAGCTAGGCTTGAAACAAAATTTCATTTTAATGTATCAAAAGATTTATTTAATCCATGTCCTAAAGTTGACTCATCTGTAATCAGCTTTGCTGTTAATAGTGAAACAAATTTTAATAATAATGAGCTTATGATTTTATCAAATATTACAAATATTATTTTTAATAAAAAAAGGAAAATGATTGGAAAAACTTTAGAAAAATTACTAACTCTAGAAGAGAGAAAAATAATTAACTATGATAATATAAAAACTAAAAGACCTGAAGATTTGGATTTTAAATTTTATCAATCTCTCGTTAGCCTATTATCTAATAGAACAAAAATTAATTAAAATTATTTCTATTTTCTAATTTTATAATGGTTATTAAACAATCTACTGTCTGCTGTAAGTCTTTATTAATCAAAACATATTTATAATCTTTCCAATGACTTATTTCTTTTTTTGCAAAATACATTCTTTTAGAAATTTCTTGCTTATTATTTTGTTCTCTTTTTTTTAACCTATTTTCTAATTCAATAATGCTTGGGGGTAATATAAATACTGTCACTAAATCTTTAATACCGCTTTGAACAATCTGCTCTGTTCCTTGCCAATCAATATCAAAAATAAGATTTAAGCCTAATTTTTGATTTTCTTGTATTTCGCTTTTTAAAGTACCGTAGTAATTCCCAAAAACTTCAGCGTGCTCTAAGAATAAGTCTTTAAATTTGAATTTATTGAACTCTTCTATCGATAAAAATTTATAGTCAACCCCATCAACTTCATTTTCTCTTGGTTTTCTTGTTGTACAGGATACAGAAAGTTTAAAGGTAGGATCTAGATCTATTATTTTTTTGGCTAGTGTTGTTTTGCCTGCGCCGGATGGGGAAGATAAAATTAATATCAATAATAATAAGATATTTTGAAATTATCTTTATTTATTTGAAGAGTGACTTTCAATAAATCTAACAGCATCACCTACAGTTAAAATTTTTTCAGCTTCTTGATCTGATATTTCTGCTCCAAATTCCTCTTCAAATGCCATTACAAGCTCCACTGTATCAAGACTATCTGCGCCAAGATCATCTATAAAACTTGCATCCTCAGTAACTTTAGCCTCATCTACACCAAGATGTTCTACAATAATTTTTTTTACTTTTTCTGCAACGTCACTCATTAAAATCTCCTATTAGTTAACAAATTTGTATAGTGCATTAGATGAATAGAATAAATAAATCAAGCCATATACATTCCACCATTTACGTGAATAGTTTCACCTGTAATATAACTAGATAAGTCAGACGCTAAAAAAATAGCGCAATTTGATACATCTTTTATACTGCCTAGTCTATTCATTGGTATATTTTCTACTAACTTTTTTTTAAAATCATCATTAATTTTATCAGTCATTCTAGTCTCTATAAAACCAGGTGATATACAATTGAGTCTTATATTTTTTTTAGCATACTCTTTTGCAAAGCTTTTTGTCATTCCAATTACTCCTGACTTTGCAGCGGCATAATTTGACTGGCCAAAGTTACCGGTATGAGCCACAATTGAAGTAATATTTATAATATTTCCCTTATTTTGCTTCATCATAAATTTTATAGAATTTTTACAAATCAAAAATACTGAATTTAAATTTATTTCAATAACTTTTTTCCACTCCTCTTCATTCATTCTTATTGCAAGATTGTCTTTCGTAATTCCAGCGTTATTAATAACAACATCTAGACCTCCGAGAACTTCATTGGCTTCTTCTATTAATTTTGGAATATTTTTACTATCTGATAGATCAAATTTTTTTGTTTTAACATTTTTAAATTTATTTTTAATTTCATCCAAATTTTTATCATTGGTTGCAATGGTAAAAACTATACTGCCTAAATTTAAAAAATCTTGAACCATTTGAGAACCAATTCCTGACGTTCCTCCTGATATAAAAATTTTTTTATTTTCTAAATTAATTAATTGCATTTAAATCATCAATTGTATCAACATTTTTTATATCAATTACTTCCTTACTGGTTCTTTTTATCATGCCAGATAACGCCTTGCCTGGACCAAATTCAAGAAAATAATTAACTTTTTTTTTTAACATAAACTCAATTGTTTCTTTCCACTGTACGCAGGATACAATTTGCTTAAATAATAAATTAGATATTTCCTTATGATTATTTATTATGTTGGCATTAAAATTCGCAATAACATTCACTTCAGGATTTAAAAAATTAGTATTATCAAGTAATTTTTTCATATTATCAGCAGCTGGTTTCATTAGACTACAATGAAACGGCGCACTAACTGGTAAAAGAATTGCTTTTTTATTATGTTTTTTTTTTAACTCATCAACTACACTTAAAACATTTTGCTTATTACCGCTTATAACTATTTGACCTGGACAATTATTATTTGAAATTTCTACAATACCTTGATTTTTATTTTCATTTAATAACTCTTTAATCAAATCTAAATCTGTACCAAGAACTGCAGCCATAGCACCCAGATTTAATGGAACAGCCTTTTGCATAAAGCTTCCTCTTTCTTTCAATAACCTTGCCCCTTCACTTAACTTTAATGAATTCGAGCAAATTAAAGCCGAGTATTCACCTAAAGAATGTCCTGCAAAAAATACAGGTTTCAAATCAATTTTTTTTTTTAAGACTCTAAAAATTGCTACACTTACAGACATAATCGCAGGCTGAGTATTTTCTGTAAGATCTAGTTTTTCTTTAGGACCATTAAATATAATATCCGACAAATTAAAATTAAGTGTATCGTCAACTTCTTTAAAAACATCTTTTGCATCTTGAAAATTATCATAAAAAGATTTTCCCATTCCGACATATTGCGAACCTTGTCCTGGAAAAACGTATGCCTTCATAATTATTTGAAATACAATAGTATAATATAGTTGTATTTAAAAAAAAAAATTATATAGATAGCCCACTTTCTCGCTCAAATAAGCGGGATCCTTAAACGGAACCAAAAGTTATGAACATATACGAACATACCTGTATTTTATCTCAAAACCTTAATCCTAAAGATCTTAAAGACATAAGAACTAAAATAGAAACTATAATTGAAAAGAACCAAGGCAAAATTGAAAAGGTTGAAGACTGGGGACTTAGAAACTTAGCATATCCGATCAAGAAATTTAAAAAAGGATATTACTCTAATATTTTTTTTTCAGGTTCGGGTACTGCAGTTTTTGAACTAGAAAAATTTGAAAGAATAGATGAAAATGTATTACGATTTTTAACTTTTAAAGTTAAAGAAGTTCCAAAAGAAAACTCTGAACTTTGTTTAAAGGAAGAAAATAAATGATAAGAAAAAATTTTAAAAAAACAAAAAAAAAAACAAATTCAAACTTAATGCTTTTTCAAAAGCCAGCGATTAAGTTTAAACGAGAATGTCCTTTAAGTGGAAAAAATGCACCAATAATAAATTATAAAAATATAAAGCTCTTACAGAAATATATCTCAGAAACAGGAAAAATGCTTCCAAGCAGAATAACTTCTGTAAGTTATTCTAAACAAAAAGAGTTATCTTCTGAAATTAAAAAGGCAAGAATCTTAGCTCTTTTACCTTTTACAAATGATTAAATAATGGAAGTAATTCTACTAGAAAATATAAAAAATTTAGGAAAAATTGGAAGCAAGGTAAAAGTTGCTAATGGGTATGCAAGAAATTTTTTATTGAAACAAAAAAAAGCTTTAGTTGCATCAAAAGAAAACTTAGAGATTTTTGAGAAAAAAAAAGATGAATTAAATAAAATCAATCAAAACCAAAAAGAAGCTGCATTAAAAATTAAGAAAGCAATTGATAAATTTGAGGTAAAAATTCAAAAAAATTCAATGGAAGGTGGTGCTTTATATGGCTCATTAAGCATAAAAGAAATTATTCAAAACTTAGAAAACAATAACTTCAAAAATATATCCGCTAGTATGATTGAAATAAAAGAGGCAATTAAAAAAATTGGAGATTATAATGTTAAAATTAATCTACACGCTGAAGTACAAGCCTCTATAAAAGTAAAAGTTGTATCACTAGAAAAAACTATTTAGTCTTACCAACTTATCCACATTATCAGTAAATAAAAATTTTCTATACTTTTAGATTTTAAATCAATTTAACGTTGATTGTGAAAGTTGAAAATTTAAAATTAGTAAATACTCCTAAAGAATTACCAAATAATATTGAAGCAGAGCAAATCATTTTAGGCTCAATTCTTGTTAATAATGAAATTTTTGATGAGATATCAAATATAATTAATGAAAATATATTCTTTGATCCAATCCACCAAAAAATTTTTTCTTATATTAGTACATTAATTAGCAAAGGTTTGCTTGCAACACCCATTACTTTAAAAAACTACTTAGAAAACGATCAATCCTTAAAAGAGATAGGCGGTAGTGATTATATTGCAAAATTAACAAGGCTTTCGGGATCAATACTTCAAGCAAAGGACTTTGCAAAATTAATATACGATCTTCACTTAAGGCGTAAGCTCATTGAACTTTCAGGAGAAACTTTATCTGAAGCAAATAATAAAAATTTAGAAACTTCTGCAGAACAATTAATAGAAAAAACCGAGAAAAAATTATTTGATTTAGCAGAAAGAGGTAAATTCGACAGATCCTATATTTCTTTCCAAAATGCCTTGATTGAAACTGTTGAAATGGCTCAGAAAGCATTCAAAAATGACGAGGGCATTGTAGGTGTGCCAACTGGACTAAAAGATCTTGATGAACGACTTGGAGGATTGCATTCAAGCGACTTGCTTATCATAGCAGGAAGACCATCTATGGGAAAAACTGCGCTTGCAACTAATATAGCATTTCATGCTGCCAAAAATATTTTAGAAAAAAAAGGTGGAAAATCATCTGTGGCCTTTTTTTCTTTAGAAATGTCCTCTGAGCAATTATCAACAAGAATACTTTCCGAACAAACAAGAATTAAATCAAACGACATTCGAAGAGGAAAGATTACTGAAGATGAATTGGAAAGATTTATTGAAACTTCAAAAACAATCGCTGAATTACCACTTTATATTGATGAAACTCCAGCAATTAAAATCTCAACGCTTGCAAATAGAGCAAGAAGAATTAAGCGTTTGCATGGAATAGATATGATCGTTGTGGATTACATACAATTAATGAAAACTGATAATTATAAGTACGATGGTAGAGTTCAGGAAATCGGAGAGATAACACAAGGTCTTAAGGCTCTTGCTAAAGAACTTAATGTTCCAGTTCTTGCACTATCACAACTATCTAGAGCAGTTGAACAACGTGAAGATAAAAAACCACAGCTTTCAGACTTAAGAGAGTCAGGATCAATTGAACAAGACGCTGATGTCGTTATGTTTGTATATAGACCGGAGTACTACCTAGAAAAAAGTGAACCACAAGCAGGAACTGCTGAACATATTACTTGGCAAGAAAAAATGAGCCAAATTCATAATCAAGCGCAAATTATTATTGGTAAACAACGTCACGGCCCAACTGGAGTAATTAATGTTGAGTTTGATAGCGCATACACAAAATTTAAGGATGCAACAAATCAAAAGTTTGATAATTAACCATGGATGCAATTTTCCCATTCAAAACTACTTATAAATTTAAAAAATTTAAAAAATAATTATCAGGTAATAAAAAATTTTTGCAAAGGTAGTATCTGTTCAGCGGTTGTTAAAGCTAATGCTTATGGTCTTGGGGACGCCGAAATATCAAAATTTTTGATAAAAAATGGATGCAATGACTTTTGGGTTGCAAATATTTCTGAAGCACTAAGAATTAAGCAAAGTATTTCAAAAATTAATATTTATGTCTTTAATGGCTTAAACAAAGGTGAAGAGGAACTTTTTTACAACAATAATTTAATTCCAGTCATTAATACCTTTGACCAATTTCAAAGATGGACAAGTTTTTTAAGTAAAAAAAATTCTTATGATAAATTAATAATTCAATTTGATACTGGAATGTGCAGATCCGGCATACAGTTTAATGAAGTAGAAAAATTAAAACAAAATAGAAAAATGTTAAATAAATTCAAAGATGTAATACTTATGACTCATCTTGCGTGTGCAGACGATAAACATAATGAATACAACCTTTTGCAAAAAAAAAGATTTTTAAAGATATCTAAAGAATTTCCAGGTTACAGATATAGTCTAGCAGCATCTGGTGGAATTTTTTTAGGTAAAGACTATCATTTAGATATGGTTAGACCTGGCATAGCATTGTATGGGGGTAGGCTTTTCTTTAATAAAAAATTAAAAAATGTTGTCTCACTTAACTCTCCCGTAATACAGTTTAATCAACTTAAAAAGAATGAGACCGCTGGCTATAGTAGAACATATAAAACAAATAAAAATATATTAACTGCAACTATTCCGTTGGGATATGCGGATGGGATTAAAATCGGAATCTCAAATAAAGGATTTGTTTATTATGGAAGCACTAAACTTCCAATGATTGGAAGAATTTCAATGGATTTAATGATCATTAATGTTACTAAAGTTAAAGACAAAATTAGAGTTGGAGATCACCTAGAGATATTTGGAGAAAATTTTAAATTAGATAATTTTGCAAAGTTATCAAATACTTTACCTTATGACATTATTACATCCGTATCTGAAAGATGCAGAAGAGTATACGTAAACTAAATGTTATTTTTTTTAGATATATATAAAAAAATAATTAAAAATCCAAAATTAATATTTATTTTTTTTTTTTTAATAAGCTTATTTTCTATAATAAATTTAAAAAAATTTGAATTAGATGCTTCTGCTGATACTTTACTTTTAGAAAATGATTCTGATTTAAATTATCTAAGAGAAGTAAATGAACGATATAAATCCGAAGATTTTTTTATTATTACCTACGAGACTAAAGAAAACATTAATGATACAAATATTTTAAAATTTAAAGAATTTGTAGATCAAATAAATAAATTTAGCTGGGTAAGTAAAACCTTAAGTATTTTTAATACTCCTCTTTTTGAAAGTTCTGACAAGCCATTAAAAGAAAAAATTCAAAATCTTGAATACATAACTTCAAAAGATATTAAATTAGAACAAGCTTTAAATGAGTTAAAAAATAATCCTGTTTTTAAGAACTTAATTCTTAGCGAAGATGCAAAGGTTTTTGGAGTGGTTGTTTTTATCAAAGAAAACCAAGAGTATGTTAATGCATTAAAACAAAATCAAGAATTCTTAAAAAAAATTAGCAAAGACAAGAATGTAAAGGATAAAAGTTTTGAAGAATTTACTCAAAAGCTTGAAAATCTTAAAAAACAGCAAAAAGCTGCTTTAGATAAATACAATATCCAAATTCGATCCCATATTGAAAAATTTAAATCAGAGGCAAAAATAAATTTATCTGGAATACCCATGATTGCTTTTGATCTAATTAGCTTTGTTAAAAATGATATCCAAATTTTTGGAATAGGTGTCTTTATATTTATATTAATAACTTTATTTTATATTTTTAGAGATATTAGGTGGATGGTTTTTCCTCTTATCTGCTGTTTTTTTTCAATTTTAATTTTATCCGGATTACTAGGTTTCCTAGAATGGAAGATAACTATCATTTCATCCAACTTCATATCCTTAATGCTAATTTTAACTATGGAGATTAATATTCATTACGTCGAAAGATATCGTCAGCTTCAATTTGAATTTCCAAAAAAAAATGAAACTTTTTTAAGTATTTTAACTACTAAAGAAATATTTGCCCCAACACTTTATGCAGTCCTTACAACTGTTGTTGCTTTTTTATCATTAATTTTTTGTGACATAAAACCTGTAATCGACTTTGGAAATATTATGTCGATTGGTTTATTTGTATCCCTTTTTGTATCTTTAACTTTGTTACCTTATTTAATTATTAAATTTAAACCACCTAAAGTTCCAATTCATCAAGTAAAAAAATCTTTTATTTCTGAATTTTTATGCTCGGTAGCTATAAATCAAAAAATACTAATCTATTTAATCTCATTTATAATATTGCTATTAAGCATTTACGGAATATCAAAGTTAAAAGTAGAAAATAGTTTCATTAATTATTTTAAAAAAGATACTGAAATTTATAAAGGCTTAAAACTTATAGATGAAAAGCTGGGTGGAACCACTCCTCTTGAGATAATAATTAAATTTAAAGATACACCTTCATCATCAAGTATTAATGATGACTTTTTTAAAGATGCTGAGCAAGAAGAATTTAAAGATAGCTACTGGTTTACAAATTATAGAGTAGATAAAGTTACTAAAGCTCATAAGTATTTAGAAAATCTCCAAGAAATAGGAAAAGTATTGTCATTTTATTCTGTTTTACAAATTGGAGAAAAATTAAACGATAATAAAAAATTAGGTCCCCTTGAAATGGCAATTTTACATAGCAAGTTACCAGATGATGTTAAAAGCACTATAATAAATCCAGTTCTATCCATACCCGATAATGAAGCAAGAATATCTCTTCGTATTAAAGACTCTCAACCTGATTTAAGTAGAGACAATTTACTTAAAACAATACAAGGTGATTTTATATCTAAATTAGGTTTTGAAAATAATGAATTTAAAATTACAGGAATTTTAGTCATATTTAATAATTTATTACAAAGTCTTTTTGACTCTCAAATAAAAACACTTGGAATAACTTTTTTTGCGATATTTGTATTGTTGTTAATTTTATTTAGATCTTTAAAATTAAGTATTATCGCAGCAATTCCAAATTTTTTAGCAGCTTTGTTTATTATAGGCGCACTTGGTCTTTTAAACGTACCTTTGGATATGATGACTATCACAATTGCTTCAATAACGGTTGGGATAGCAATCGATAATAGTATTCACTACATCTATAGGTTTGAAAGAGAATTTAAAAAAAACCAGAATTATTCAAAGACTATTAAAATTTGTCACGGCACAGTTGGTAAAGCTATTGTAAATGCTTGTCTTACAATCGTTTTTGGATTTTCAATTCTAGTTCTCTCAAACTTTATTCCCTCAATCTACTTCGGAATTTTTACAGGTCTAGCAATGATAACCGCAATGTTTTTAGTACTTACCTTGATGCCAAGGTTAATATTATTAATTAAGCCATTTAAGAATGGATAATTTTTTTGATTTTTTTAAACAAAGTCAAATTACAATTTTTGATGGAATAGCTATTTCTATTTTATTATTCAATTTAATTTTAAGCTTAAAGAGAGGGTTTGTTCTAAGCTTGGTGTATTTTTTTAAGATTGTTATTGCATTCATTATTGCAAAGTCAACGTATCAAATGCTTTCCTTGTACGCAGAAAAAATAATTGAGAATAAAAATTATGCTTTAACTATAAGTGCAATAACAATTTTTTTTCTAAGCTATTTTTTAATAATTTTAATAGCGAAAGCAATTGGAACGTCTTTGAAATGGACGGGGTTAGGAGGTGTAGATAAACTTTTCGGTCTTCTATTTGGTATTTTTACAGGATACTTTTATTGTGTTATAGTTCTGAGTCTCTCTAACTACGCAATATCAATGCAAAAGTGGCCAAATTATTTAAAGAATGGAAAGTCTTTTAAGGTTATCGATATTGGAAGAGAATTTTTTGATAATAAGATATTACACTCTCAAGAATATATAGATGATACTAAGAAAAAACTTAAATAGTAAAAATGAAAATTAATCTTAACGAAGACAAACTTAAAGAAGAGTGTGGTGTTTTTGGAATATACGACCATAAAGATGCATCAGCTTTAACAGCGCTGGGTTTGCATGCTTTACAACATAGAGGCCAAGAGGCTTGTGGTATAGTATCGTTTGATGGAAAAAATTTTTTCTTAGAAAAAAAACTAGGATTAGTTGGTGATAATTTTACAAAAGAACAGACTATAAATAAATTACCTGGAAATTTTGCAATTGGTCATAACAGGTACTCAACGACTGGAGCCCCAATCCTAAGAAATGTTCAGCCTTTTTTTGCAGACTTATATACAGGTGGTATCACAGTTGCTCATAACGGAAATTTAACTAACTCCATTTATTTAAGAGAAAAGATGATAAAAGATGGGGCTATTTTTCAAACCACATCCGATACCGAAACCATAGTGCAATTAATTGCAAGATCAAAAAGAATAAAAACTATCGATAAAGTAATAGACTCTCTTTTTCAAATTCAAGGTGGATATGCCTTGGTAATGTTAACTAATAAAAAATTAATTGCTGTAAGAGATCCTTATGGAATTCGTCCTCTTGTTCTTGGTAAAATAGATAAATCTTATGTTGTGGCTTCTGAAACATGTGCCTTTGATATTATTGGAGCAAAATATGTAAGAGACATAGAAAATGGAGAGATAGTAGTAATAACAAATAATGGTTTAGAAAGTATTAAGCCTTTTCCAAAAATAAGAGCTAGACCATGTATTTTTGAATATATTTATTTTGCACGCCCAGACAGTTTAATGTCTGGAAAAAGTGTATATGAATTTAGAAAGAAATTTGGAGAAGAGCTTGCAAAAGAGTCTAATGTAGATGCTGACTTAGTTTCACCTGTTCCGGACTCTGGGGTTCCTGCAGCAATCGGTTTTGCATCTCAGTCTAAATTTCCTTTCGAACTAGGCCTTATAAGAAACCATTACGTAGGCAGAACATTTATAGAGCCTACTCAACATATTAGACAGCTTGGAGTAAAACTTAAACATAATCCAACAACATCTTTAATTAAAAATAAAAAATTAATTTTAATTGATGACTCGATAGTAAGAGGAACAACATCCAAAAAAATAGTACAAATGCTATATGATGCTGGCGCTAAAGAAGTTCATATGCGAGTTTCATCACCACCAATCAAATTTCCCGATTTCTACGGTATCGATACACCTAGCAAAGATCAGCTATTAGCTGCAAATATGTCAGTACAAGAAATGACTAAATTTATAGGGGTAAAAACTTTACAATTCCTATCAGTTGACGGGATATACAGGGCTATGGGTTATAAAAAAAGAAATAATTTATCTCCAGAATTTACTGATCATTATTTTACTGGAGAGTACCCTGTCATTCCTATTGATGATACGAACAGGAATATGAAAGATAACCAACTATCTCTTCTAAGTAATATTCGCTAATCAGTTCGCAACATAAGGATTCTTTGCTGAAATGAACTTCAAAAAAACTCTAACGCCTTTTATATTAGTTTTTTTTAGAATTCCTTTACAAAGATAACGTTTATAATCATGCGAAATTTTATTTAGTTGAGATCCAAAAACTTTAAATATCATTGGAGATGTACTGACTTGTTTTATAAATTTAATTTTAGGTCTATATTTATTTGATATAGGAATACGATTCTTTAAAACTAAGTTTTGAATCACTATATTTAAAAATTTAGAATTTATGTTCTTATTACTATTTCTGAATATTTCTAAGGCTAATTCAAATATTTTATTTGGAAAACCACTTATAACAGAATTCATTGATACAGGTTCATGCAATAATGCATCATCAAACAAATCAACATTTGAATAAAAATATTCTTTTACAACCTCTCTAGAATTTTCAGTTAAATCGATCTTATTTATAATAAAAACTAAACCCTTACCTTTATCCAATATAAATCTGCATATTTGCTTATCCGCTTTGGTAAGACCAGCATTGGCTTCAACTAAAAAAAAAACAATATTAGATTTATAAATAGCCTGAAGTGTATTTTTTGTAATATATGTTTGTTCTTCAGATTTTGATTTTGATTTTTTTTTTAGACCACCGGTATCAAAAATTAAAAAAGAATTATTTTTATAAAAAATTCTTTGCTCTATTATATCTTTTGTAGTTCCTGGGATATTATCAACTAAAGATATATTTTTGCTTAAAATTTTATTAAAAAGAGTAGATTTTCCAACATTAGGCTTACCAATGATTGCAACCGATATATCTTCCACAATTAATCTATAAAAATTAATTCTTTTGACTCATTTAAAAAGGCTATTTTATCTTTGTATATAATTGGTTTGTTAGTAAGGTCATTGTTAACTTTCTTTTCAGAAATAAATTTTCCATTAATTGCCGAAATTTTATAAATTTGACCATCAGTTGAAGAAACATAGAGATGATCAGAACCCAATATTATACCAAAGATATTATTAACTTTAGGTGTGGATAGTATACCAATATCAGAACCCTTTTTAATTGGAGGAATTTTTTTTGATAGGTTTGTTGACCAAATAACTTCTCCGGAGTCTGCATTTAGACAAATTAAAAAATTATTATCAGTAAGTGTAAATAAAAATCTTGAATTTAAAACATTATCATTGGAGGAAATGATTTTCTTAGACCACTTGATTGCTCCGGTAACTAAATTTAAATTTAATAACTCACTTTTATTAGATGATACAAAAACATCATTCTCATTTATTAGGATATTAGATATTTTAAACACATTATCGAAGGATAATATATTTTGTGAAATTAAATTTCTTGTCCATAAAACCTCTTGTTTGCTTAAATCTAATGCTGTCAAATCTCCAACATCATTAGAAAAAAGAAGTTTATCTCTATAGGTTGAAATTTTTCCAGATTTTGATTGCTTTAAAACACCTGATAGAGAGTCAAAACTCCATATTTTTCTACCATCAGAAGTATCAAAAGAATACAAACGACTATTTTGATTTAGAACGTAGATCGCATCTTTATAAACTAAGATATTTGATCCGAAGGGAACACCAAAATTCTCTTTCCACAAAACTTTTCCGTTTAAAATATCTAAAGAATAAATAAATCCAAGACTATCTGATGCGAATATTTTTCCTTCATATAAAGTTATAGATATATTCTTTGGAATATTATTTAAGCTTCTGTCGTATATTTTTTGCTCCCATACAATTTTATTATTACTAAAATCATATTTATAAATCGTTCCTTTTTCGTCACCAAAGTACAAAATGTTTCCGTCATGTAACAAGGTTCCATTTTGATTAAATTTATTGACTAATGAACCAATATTTTTTTTTATAATATTTTTAAATTTTCCATCATATTGAAAATGATCAGTAGAACTTTCAATATTATAATTTTCTGTTGTCCAGTCATTTAACTTGACCACATCTGATAATTTAATTGATGTTGTAACGTTTTTTTCTTCTGCAAAAAAACCCTCATTAAAAATATTTATTTTTTCTCCTTCTTTTCTAAAAAAATCTAAATCTACTTTCTTTTCTTTTGAGGAGCAGGCTATAATAATAAAAAAAAGAAATAAAAAATATTTCATCCTAATCTATTTATTTTACGCTGGATATCTTGTTTAAATATATCGGGCAGATTTTTTAAATTGATTATCTTATTATAAAATTCTTTTGCTTTTTGATTTTGATTTTTACTTTGATAAAAATCACCAATTACATCTAAAGCTAGTGTTTCCCAGGGTGAGTTTTTAAATTTTTGAATATCAAGTATTCTTAAAAGCTCTTTTTCATCTAAATTATCAAAAAAAAGTATTGCCCTTTTTATTTGAAAAAGAGTTTTATCATCTCTATTTAAGTTACTACTTTCAATTTTTTCAAAAATTTTTTTTTGAGTATCTGGATTATTACTTTCTAATTCTAATAATTTGGAAAATGCTAAATTTTTATAAATATTTATGCTTGAGTTAGTAAGTTTCCAAAGCTCATCTTTAGCATTCTGAAAATTTTTTTGATCAATTAAGTAGTTTATATTTAAAAATGATTGTAACGATTTTTTTGATTGTTGTTCAAGATAAATTTTTCTTGAAACAAAAATTGTTACACTTAATAAAATTATTGCAATTATGAAAAATAGAATAAACTTATATTTTTTAAAAAAGCTTCTTAATTTATCTTTATTTAGGTCTTCATTGATCTCATGTAATAGCTGATCCATCTAAGTATATAAATTTGAAATTTTTGGAAATCTTTTTAGTTTCACATCGATTGAAAATTTTTTAACAGCATTAAGAATTTTTTTATTTAAATTGTCATATTTTTTTACAAACTTTGGAACTTTTTCTGTTATACCTAATAAGTCATCTATGACTAATACTTGACCATCACAGGTATTAGATGCACCTATGCCAATTGTTGGAATACTTATCTTTTTGTTAATAGTGTCTGCAAGACTCTTTGTTACACATTCGACTATTATACTAAAACATCCTGCTTTTTCTAAAATAATTGCATCATTTAAAATATTTCTAATTGAACTGTTATTTCTCCCTTTTACAGAATACTTGGTGGCTGTTTGTGGAAGTAAACCAATATGTCCCATAACCGGAATTTTTTTCTTTATTAAAAACTGAACGCACTTGATAATTTTTTTTCCACCTTCAAGCTTAACTGCATCGCAACCAGTCTCTTTCATTAACCTATAAGCATTTTTATAGGCTACAAAGGGATCGCTTTCATAGGTCTTATAGGGCATATCTACTACTAAGATGCTTTTTGAAATTCCTTTTTTTACTGCTTTTCCATGCGCAATCATCATTTCAAGAGTAACGTCTCTCGTTGATTTAAATCCATACATAACCATGCCGAGACTATCTCCGACTAAAACAATATCAGAAAATTGATCAACAATCTTGGCAACTGGTGTAGTGTATGCTGTAAGACAAACAATTGGGTCTTTAAATTTTTTTTGTTTAATTTTATTAATTGTAAGATTCATTTTACTCC
>VHCA01000013.1 GCA_016882225.1 Candidatus Pelagibacterales bacterium | reverse complement strand
GAGGTAATTAGACACAAATGTAAGCAAATAAATTAAAAGAATTAAAATTGATATGGACCAAAGCATAAGATGATTAAAGCATAACAAAAATTAAAATTCAATTATCAATTGTTTATTATCTTAATTAGAACATAATTTTGATTACAATAGAATTATGCAGCCTTTAAAAAAAATAACTGCAATTATTATATTCTCTCTAATATCTTCATGCACAATGATTGCAGAAAAAAGAAGCGAAAAAGTTGATAAAGAAACAAAATTTTTATCTCCTTTATTAAATAGTTCTGAAAAAGAATTGATTACTAGATTTGGACAGCCGGCCAGAACTTTAAAAGAAGGTAATCAGAACACTTATGTTTATGAAATAAAAGGAAGAATTTTTGACTGTCAAAGAAAATTTTATTTGGATAATAAAAACATCGTTACAGGTTTCGAGTCTACATGCTGGGACTAAAAGAATTATTCATAACCTATAGGATTTTTAATCTGAAAATTCCAAACATCTCTACAAATATCTTCAAGATTTAACTTAGCTTTCCACTGTAAATCTGAATTTGCTAGAAAAGGGTCTGCATAACATTCTGCAAGATCACCTGGCCTTTTTTTTGAAAATTCATAAGGAATTTTTCTTTTTGATACTAATTCAAAAGTTTTTACTACATCTAAAACGCTATAGGCTTTTCCAACACCAAGATTAAATGTCGAAATATTTTTGTTTTTTGGAAAAAATTCTAGCCCCTTTATATGGGCGGCAGCTAGGTCTTCTACGTGTATATAGTCTCTTAGCCCTGTACCATCTTTAGTTGGATAATCATTTCCAAAAATTGTAAGTTTTTTTATTTGACCAAAGGCGGTTTTAGAAACTAGAGGCATAAGATTTGAAGTTGTTTCTCTAATATCCTCACCAATTATACCTGATGGATGAGCTCCTACTGCATTAAAATATCTAAAAATTACAAAACTTATATTTTTACTTTCAGTTTGAAATTTTTGAATTTTTTTTTCTATAAGTAATTTATTTTTACCATAATTAGTAATTGGATCTAGCAGCATAGTCTCGACTACTTTTGCTGACTTTTGATTGCCGTAAACTGCAGCAGATGATGAAAAAATTATTTTTTTTATATTTTTTTTTACAGCTATATCTAATAAATTATTACTACCTACAACATTATTATCATAATACTTTTCAGCATTTATCTCGGAATCGCTTAAACTTTTTAAAGCTGCAAAATGCATTAAACCTTCAAAGATATTTTCGTTAAATATTTGATTAATTAAATTTATGTTACGAATATCTCCTTCAATAAAATTAGGTAATTTTCCTGTAATTTTTCTTATTTTTTCAAGAACTATTTTTTTACTATTGCTTAGATTGTCTAATACAAAAACTTGATAATTTTTATTTAACAACTGAACAACAACGTGAGAACCTATAAAACCGGTTCCACCTGTGACAAGAATTTTTTTCACTTTATTTTATTATAAGAGCTTAAAATAATTTAACTTCAAGATCTATAATCGGCATTAATTGAAATATATTCAGCGTTAAAGTCACATGTATATGCTGTAAATTTTCCTTTTCCTAAATTTAAATTAATATCAAATACAATATCTTCGCCGTTCATATATTCTTTAACTTTTGCTTCATCATAGCTTGGGGTAACCATTCCGTATTTTGTAATTAAAAAATTACCTATTGAAACTTCAATTTTATTTCTTTTTGCTCTTTCGTTAGTTTTGCCAATCGCCATTAAAATTCTTCCCCAATTTGGATCGCTTCCAGCGACTGCAGTTTTAACTAAGGGTGAATTTGCAATAGACATTGCAACTTCCTTTGCAAGATCATCATTTGAAGCTCCTCTAACATTTACTGTTAAGAATTTTTTTGCACCCTCTCCGTCAATCACTACTTGTTTAGCTAAATCCAGCATAACTGTATGCAATGCTTTATCAAACTCTTTAGCAAGTTCAGACTTAACATCTTTAATAATTCTATTTTTAGATTTTCTTGTAGAAAAAACTAAAACCATATCATTTGTAGAAGTGTCTCCATCAACTGTTATTGCATTAAAAGTGGTTGCAACATTTTTTTTTAAGATTTTAGTTAATACATCTTGCGTAATATTTGCGTCGGTAAAAATAAAACCAAACATTGTTGCCATATTTGGTGCAATCATTCCTGAACCCTTTGCTATTCCAGAAATATTTATAAAATCATTTCCTGCAGGAACAACTGCGCAACTCATTTTAGCAAAAGTATCTGTGGTCATTATTGAGAGTGCCTGTTTTAGCCATGAAATTTTGACTGGCCTATTTAATTTTTCAAGTAAGTTAGGTAGTACAGATTTAATCTTCTCAAGTGGGAAAGGTTGTCCAATGACACCTGTTGATGCATACAAAATTTGATTTTTTTTTATTTTTTTTTGTGAAATAAAAAATTTTGTAAGATCAATTAAGCTCTTTTTTCCTTGATTGCCTGTAAATGCGTTGGCATTTCTTGTATTTACTAACAAATACCTAATTTTATTTTTGTCAGCTTTTACGTTCCAATCAATACATACAGATCTTGTTGTTGATTTTGTATAAACTCCAGAAAAAATTGCTCCATCTGAGAAATAAAATAAACAAACATCATCTCTATCTTTATTATACAAATTTGCACTTGCTGCTGAAATTTCTAAACCCTCTATACTTGGCATCTCAGGAAAATCTTTCATCTTTCTTGAAAGATGCTTCTTGAAAAAAAAGTTCATGAAAATGTTAGTCATGTCTATTTTATTTAGCTTTTTTTTAGTTATAAGGTAGTTGCTAATTTTATACTATAGAATTTATCTATAAAACTTTTGAAATGATTCCTGGATTAAACCTTTTAAAAAAAATTTTCAGCACTTCTAATGAGAGAAAACTTAATCAAATACGACCATTAATCCAAAAAATTAATTCCCTAGAAAGCGAAATTAAAAAACTATCTGATCAAGATTTTATTGAAAAAACAAATGTTTTAAAAAAAAGAGTTATAAACGGAGAAAAACTAGAAGCTATTCTTCCTGATGCATTTGCTCTCGTTAGAGAGGCTGCGGTTAGAACACTTGGACAAAGGCACTTTGATGTTCAATTACTTGGCGGGATTGTTCTGCATCAAGGAAATATTTCTGAAATGAAAACTGGGGAAGGCAAAACTCTTGTTGCAACACTTCCTGCTTACCTGAATGCTTTAACTGGAAAGGGTGTTCATATTGTAACTGTTAATGACTATCTTGCAAAAAGAGACTCCGAGTGGATGTCAAAAATTTATAGGTTTTTAGGTCTTAAAGTTGGTTGCATTGTAAGTGGTTTGGACGACCAACTAAGAAAATCAGAATACGCATGTGACATTACTTATGGAACGAATAACGAATTAGGTTTCGATTATTTAAGAGACAATATGAAATACTCAACGCAGGAAATGGTTCAGCGAGGTCATAATTTTTGTATCGTTGACGAGGTCGACAGTATTTTAATAGATGAGGCAAGAACTCCTTTAATAATATCTGGAGCTATCGATGATAATTCATCTCAATACTTTTTATGTAATAAACTTATAGGTCAGCTTACTAAAGAACATTATGAGGTTGATGAAAAAGATAAAAACGCTCTTCTAACTGAAAAAGGCATAGACTTCATTGAAGATAAATTAAGAAAAATAAATCTTCTAAAAGGAAATAGTTTCTACGACTCAGAAAATCTTTCAGTTGTTCATCATATGAATCAATGTTTGAGAGCAAATAAACTTTTTACAAAAGATAAAGATTACATCGTAAAAGATAATCAAATTTACATTATTGATGAATTTACAGGAAGAATAATGGAGGGAAGACGTTACTCTGACGGGCTTCATCAGGCACTAGAAGCAAAAGAAGGCGTACCAATTCAAAATGAAAATCAGACTTTGGCATCTACAACTTTTCAAAACTATTTCAGAATGTATCAGAAACTATCTGGAATGACGGGAACTGCCATGACTGAGGCTGAAGAGTTTTATCAAATCTACAAATTGGATGTGATTGAAATACCAACCAATATGCCAATGATAAGAAAAGATATGAATGATAGAATTTTTAGAACTGAAAATGAAAAATATGATGCAATTATAAAAGAAATTGTAACTGCAAATAATTTAAAACAACCTGTGTTAATAGGAACTACAAGTATTGAAAAATCTGAAAGAATTTCAAAAATCCTAAAAAAAGAGTCTATAAAACATAATGTGCTTAACGCAAAATATCACGAACAAGAAGCTCAAATTATAGCGCAAGCGGGTAGAGTTGGTGCTGTGACGATTGCAACAAATATGGCTGGAAGAGGAACTGATATTCAGTTGGGTGGAAATTTAGAAATGAAGATTAAAGAAAGCGGACTTACTGACTCAAATAGTATCGAGAATATAAAAACAGAACATCAAAAAGAGAAGAGGGAAGTATTAAATAACGGTGGTCTGTTTGTTGTTGGAACCGAAAGGCATGAAAGTAGAAGAATTGATAATCAATTAAGGGGTCGAACGGGTAGACAAGGAGATATTGGAAAATCTATATTTTACTTAAGCCTTCAAGATGATCTTATGAGAATTTTTGGCTCAGAGAGAATAGATTTTATGTTACAAAAACTCGGCCTTAAAGAAGGAGAATCCATAGACCATCCATGGATTAATAAAGCCTTAGAAAAAGCCCAGCAAAAAGTTGAGGGAAGGAATTTTGACATTAGAAAAACCCTTCTTCAATTTGATGATGTCATGAATGATCAGCGAAGAGTAATTTTTGGAGAAAGATTAAAAGTCATCCAAAATAAGAACATATATTCTGTCATTGACGGAGTATTTAATGAAATGGTGCACCAGCTAATAGAGGAAACGAAGCATTACAAAGAACAAGGAATGGAAGACTCTAAGAAAATAATAAAAATTAAAACAGATAGATTATGTGGAACGAAACTTTCTGATGAAGAATTTAATAATTGGCTTAGCAAACCTGGCGAAGAACAAAGAAAATTTTTAAGCGAACATTTTCTAAAAAGAAGATCATCAAGAGTAGAGGTTGCTGGAGATGAGATAAATAAAGAAGTTGAAAAAAGAATTTTTTTACAAAATCTTGATTTCGAATGGCGAAACCACATTCAATATCTTGAACAACTTAGACAAGTCATTGGTCTTAGAGGGTATGGACAAAAAAATCCTCTTGATGAATATAAACGAGAAAGCTTTAATCTATTTAAAGATTTACTTAATAAAATTAAAGAAAATCTAATAACGTTTCTGATTAACATTCAGATTAGTAAAGAAAGTGTTCAGCCTCAACAAAAACCAGAGCCTAAAATTTTAGATGAAAAAATATCACGTAATGCACCATGTCCATGTGGTTCTGGAAAAAAATTTAAAAACTGCTGCGGCGCTTTAAATTAATACCAAAGCAAGAACGAATAAAATTACAAATACAAAAATAAATTGAATTATTCTAATATTATTAGTGAATAAAATTTTCCAATTAAAAATACTATCGTAAGGTCTATCGATTTCTTGAGTTTTATAAAATTCATCTTTTGAGAGAAGAGTTTCTCTTCCGATACTTAAATATCTATTATTTCTTAAATAGACTAACTCCTCTTTGTTTAGTTTTAAAAGTTCTCTTAAGTGTTTTTTAATTGCCTCAAGCACATTATTTGCAATTTGATCATGATTTCTATGAGCTCCTCCTCTTGGCTCTTTTATAATTTCATCAATCATTTTTGCCTCAATTAAATCTTGAGCCGATATCTTCATTGCCTCTGCTGCCTCAGGAGCTTTTTTAGGATCTCTCCATAAAATAGAAGCGCAACCTTCTGGAGATATAACGGAGTAAATAGAATGTTCTAACATTAAAACTTTATTTGCTGTTGCAAGAGCAATAGCTCCTCCTGAACCTCCTTCTCCAATTACAACAGATATAATTGGGACTTTAACTTGTAGACAACACTCTACACACTTAGCAATAGCTTCTGCCTGTCCTCTCTCCTCCGCTCCTTTTCCTGGATAGGCTCCTGGCGTATCTATAAAAGTAATAATTGGAATATCCATTCGATCAGCCAGTTTCATTAAACGCATTGCTTTTCTATAGCCCTCTGGTCGCATCATTCCGAAGTTTCTTTCAATTCTACTTTGAGTATCGTTTCCTTTTTCTTGAGCAATAACTAAAACAGAAACTCCATCTAAAACTGAAAAGCCTGCAATTACGGATTTGTCCTCACCATATAACCTATCTCCAGATAAATTTATTAGATCAGGGAATAATCTTTTTAAGTAATGTATGGATCTTGGGCGCTGTTCGTGTCTTGCAACTTTAGTTTTTTGCCACCTGCTTAAATTTGAATAAACCCGATCAAGAACATCATCTAATTTTTTTTCAGCATCAATTATTGATGGATTGTTAATTGCTGTTATTCCTTTACTAGAATAAGGATTTTTTAACGACTGAAGCTTTTGATCTAAAATTTTAATATCCTCTTCAAAATCTAAATAGTTCATAAAAATTTTGTTGCAAAATTAACTCTAAAAGATTTATATATAAAAAAATAAACTATGGCACCCCATCTTCCTAAAAACACAGAAATTAAAGGTAAAATTACTAGAGAATTTGAAGAGATACTGACAAAAGAATGTTTAGAATTTGTAACTGCACTTCAGCAAAAGTTTAATCCAAGACGATTAGAGCTTTTAAGTAGACGTAAAGATATACAAAAAAAAATTGATGGTGGTTGGAAGCCAAATTTTCTTGATGAAACAAAATCTATTCGGGATGGTAATTGGAAAATACTTGGAATTCCTAAAGATCTTTTAGATCGAAGAGTTGAAATAACTGGCCCTACAAATAAAAAGATGGTTATCAATGCTCTGAATTCTGGTGCAAGTTGTTTTATGGCTGATCTTGAAGACTCAGCTACGCCAAGTTGGATAAATGTTATTGAGGGTCAGATTAATTTAAAAGAAGCGGTTAATAAAAAAATTTACTTTAAAGATAATAATTCTGGAAAAGAATATAAATTAAATCAACAGCACGCTGTATTAATTGTAAGACCAAGAGGCTGGCATCTCGACGAAGCTCATTTTAAGGTTGATGGCAACAACTGTTCAGGAAGTATATTTGATTTTGCAGTTTATTTTTTTCACAACGCAAAAACACTTCTTAAGAATGGAACAGGTCCCTATTTTTATCTGCCAAAAATGGAAAGTCATCTGGAGGCAAGGCTTTGGAATGAAATCTTTGTAGAAGCCCAAAAAAAACTTGGAATTCAAAATGGAACAATAAAAGCTACAGTTTTAATTGAAACTATTCTTGCAAGTTTTGAGATGGATGAAATTTTATATGAACTTAAAGATCATATTGTTGGATTAAATTGTGGCCGCTGGGATTATATTTTTAGCTACATTAAAAAATTTAAAAATTTTAAGGACTTTTTATTGCCTGATAGGTCAGTGGTTAAAATGACATCACACTTTTTAAGATCATACAGTTTATTACTTATTAAAACATGTCATAGACGTGGAGCTCATGCAATGGGAGGTATGGCGGCACAAATTCCAATTAAGGATAATCCAGATTTAAATCAAAAAGCCATGGAGGCTGTAAAACAAGATAAACTTAGAGAAGCAACAGATGGTCACGATGGAACCTGGGTTGCTCACCCTGGTCTTGTCAAAGTTGCAAAAGATATTTTTGATCAAAAAATGCCGTCTGCAAATCAAATTAATAAAATTCCATCAGAGGTAAATGTATCCGCTAATGATTTATTAAAACCTGAGACTGGAGATATTACTGAAGATGGACTTAGAAAAAATATATCTGTTGGAATACAATATCTAGAAGCATGGCTTGGTGGAAATGGCTGTGTTCCACTTTATAATCTAATGGAAGATGCTGCTACCGCTGAAATTTCAAGAGCTCAGGTTTGGCAGTGGAATAAACATCACTGCAAAACTAACTCTGGAAAAGTAATTGATCCTTCGTATGTTAAAACAATAATTAAAGAAGAAATGGAAAAAATAAAAAAAGACTTAGGAGCTGAGAAATATACTAAAGGCAATTATGACAAAGCTTCTAAAATGTTTGAAGAAATGTCACTTGCAAATAACTTTGAAGATTTTTTAACAATCCCAGCCTATAAAGAGGTTGTGCGATCAGAAACCACTTAGACTTACTTTACAATAGTAATCTTATCTACTGGGACTTTTATAATTACGTTTTTTTTTTCTGGAATAATATCTTTCTTTCCAAAATGATAGAGAACAAAAAGAACGGCTGTAATAAAAATAATTGAAGAAAATACAATAAATAGATTTGTTCGAAATGTCATTTAACTAAATTTGATAATTTTTTATTTAAGAACTGTGTTAATAATTTATTCTACTTGCTATGGCAATAAATAAAAGTTTAGCTTTAATTGGCATGATGGGTACTGGAAAAAGTACCATTGGAAGAGAAGTTGCTAAAAAAATTAAAATAAAATTCGTTGATCTAGATAAAATTATTGAAAAAAATGAAGGGCAATCAATAGCAGAGCTATTTAAGAAAAAAGGAGAGAAATATTTTAGGGACATTGAAGAAAAAACTTTTTTTTCATTGGATAGTTCTGAACACATAATTTTAGCAACTGGTGGAGGAGCATTTTTAAATAAAAAAATTAGAGAAGGCATATTAAAAAGTTATATTTCAGTTTGGCTTAATGCTAGCATTGAAACTCTTGTTGAAAGAGTAAGCTACAATATAAATAAAAGACCTTTGATTAACGAAGATAATGTTACAGATAGCATTAAAACACTTAAAAAACTTAGAGATCCAATTTATAAAGAAGCTAATTTTGAAATAAACTGTAGTCAGTTTGCAAGAGATGTAGTTATAAAAAAAGTAATTTCTTTTTATGAAAAAAATGCAGGTTAATGTAAAATTAGGATCCAATAGTTATCCAATTATTCTTGGGCCTGGACTTTTAAATACAAGCAAAATTTTATTCAAAAAGTACATTCCAAAATGTAAAAAAATTCTAATCGTAACTGATAAAGGAACCCCGGATAAGTATCGTAAAACTTTACTTTCAAATCTTAAAAACTTTAAAGTTACAACAATTGTATTTAGGTCTGGTGAAGAGACTAAAAACCTAAAAAATATTGATAAATTGCTAGCTATTTTATTTAAACAAAAACTTTCAAGAGATGACTGTATTATTGCACTTGGGGGCGGAGTTATTGGAGATTTATCAGGCTTTGCGGCGAGTATATTTAAAAGAGGAATTCATTTTATACAAATACCAACGACTCTTCTTTCTCAGGTAGACTCTTCAATTGGTGGAAAAACTGGAGTGAACGCAAGAGAGGGGAAGAATATGATTGGAAGTTTTTATCAGCCAAGATTTGTTCTTATCGATCCAGATACACTTAATTCATTATCTGTAAGAGATTTGTTTTCTGGATTTGCTGAAGTGCTGAAGTATGGATTAATAATGAACAAAAATTTTTTTGAATGGCTTGAAAAAAATGCTTATGAAATGCTTTTCACTAGAGATATTAAACTTTTAACCTACGCAATAAAAGAGAGTTGCAAATGTAAGGCTTTAGTTGTTGAAAAAGATGAAAAAGAAAAAAATCTTAGAGCAATACTAAATTTTGGACATACTTTTGCTCATGCATTCGAGAGTGCGCAAAATTATTCGAAAGACCTTACTCATGGCGAAGCTGTACTAATTGGAATGTTTATTGCCTCTCACTTATCCAAAAAATTAGGACTACTTAAGGAAAAAGAACTTACAAGAATTGTTGATCTTTATAATGAATTAAATCTTCATTCCGAGCTTGATTACTTTTTTACTGAAAAAGACATTCCAAAACTACTAGGTTTCATGAGGCAAGATAAAAAAATTGTAGGAGGCAAAATAAAACTCGTTCTTCTTGAAAGAATTGGGAAAGCCATGCTTAAACAGTCTGATTTAAATACTCACGTAAAGAAAATATTACAGGATCATTTTAGAGGATTTTAATTTCAAGAGCGTGAATAGTGTTCTTCATTTCTTCTTTTAAGATGTCATAAATTTTTTTATGGGCATCAATTACACTTAACTTTTTTAATACTATTGACGAAATTATAATTTCAAAATGACTATTATTATTTTTTGGCGATTGCTTATGTGATTTGTGAAGATGTGATTTATTATTGACCTCAATAAAATCACAGATCAAATTTTTTTTTATTTTTTCTACAATTGTATGTTTTAAATCCATTTATAAAATTGTATTAAATAGATATACATTCGCCAATGAGAAAAATTTGTGAATGGTCTAAATGTAAAGAACTTGCGGTAGGCCAAGCATTAATCAAACGGGATATTAATAAACAATACAAGTGGTATTGTGACGACCACCTTAAAATTCACCAACTTCATCATGATACGAGTTGCGATTGGAAAAGTTGTGCCTTGCTTGGCGAGTATAAGGCACCAACAAAAAACTCAGGCGAGTACAAATGGTTTTGTTCAGAGCATATTAAAATTTATAATCATGAATGGGATTTCTTTGAAGGAATGTCCGACTCTAAAATTCAAGAATTTATAACAGATGATATCACCTGGCATAAGCCTACTTCTAAACTTGGATCAAAAGATAATTTTTTTAATAAAGTTTGGAAAAATATTTTAGAGGAAAAAGATTTTTCCTTCGCATACGATTTTTTTAAAAAATTTGAACAAGAAACTAAATATTCTCCAAAAGAAGTTGATGCACTTAAAAAACTAGAATTAAAAGATAATGTAAAATGGAGCGAAATACGAGAGCAGTTTAAAAAACTTGTAAAAAAATATCATCCAGATACAAATTCAGGTAATAAAAAATTTGAAAATAAATTAAAAGAGATAACGCTCGCTTATACTTTTTTAAGAAATAACCAAAAAAATATAAATTATGGAAACAGCTAGTTTAGAAACTACTCCTGATTTAAAGATTTCGGTACGTCAAACCTTCAATATCGACAGTGATATGACTGTTGAAGGTTTTTCAAAAAAAAACCAACACGTTCCTGATATTGATAGCGCTTATAAGTTCGATAAAGATACAACTCTTGCAATACTTGCTGGGTTTGTTTTTAATAAAAGAGTCTTAATTCAAGGTTTTCACGGAACAGGTAAATCAACCCATATTGAGCAAGTGGCAGCACGACTGAACTGGCCCTGTGTTCGTGTTAATCTAGATAGTCATATAAGTAGAATTGATCTTTTGGGAAAAGATGCAATTGTAATCAAGGACAACAAACAGATTACAGAATTCAAAGAAGGAATTTTACCTTGGTCACTTCAAAATTCCGTTGCTCTTGTATTTGATGAATACGATGCAGGCCGGCCGGATGTGATGTTTGTTATTCAACGTTTGCTTGAAAGCGATGGTAAATTAACATTGCTAGATAAAAATAAGGTTATTAAACAAAATAAATATTTTAGACTTTTTGCAACAGCAAATACTATCGGACTTGGTGATACTTCTGGGCTTTACCATGGAACACAGCAAATCAATCAAGGTCAAATGGACAGATGGAATATCATTTCTGTATTAAACTATTTAAAACCTGAAGCTGAGCTTGAAATTGTTATTTCAAAGTGCCCTCACTTAAATACAGCCGAAGGCAAAAAAATTGCCCAAAAAATGATACAGGTTGCTGAACTTACTAGAGCTGGACTTGCAAATGGTGACATTTCAACAGTGATGAGTCCAAGAACGGTTATAACCTGGGCTGATAATTACAAAGTATTTAAAGACCTTGGATATGCTTTTAAAATATCTTTTTTAAATCGCTGTGATGAATTGGAACGATCCATTATCGCTGAATATTTTCAACGTTGCTTTGCCTTAGAACTTCCAGAAAGTACTGCAGGAGTTAAAATTAATTTAAAAAATGGAAAGTGAAAAAAGAGTAGAACATTTTAAAATAGCTATCTCTTCAACCATAAAAGCAATTTCAAAAAAAAAAGAATTAAATATTTTTTTTACAGAAACCCCAGCTAAAGAATTAGATAAAATAAATCTTCCAAAAGTTAATTTTAAATCTAATTCTGATTTTGACTATATAAGAGCTCTATCCGACTCTGAAGCTCTACGTATTCGGCATAGTAATGAAAAAACCTACAAAAAAAATGAACCATCAGGAACAATTGCGAAAAATATGTTTAAAAGTGCAGAAAAAATCAGATATGAAAAATTAGGCTCAGACTATTTTAAAGGAATTGAAAAAAACTTTAAAAATTTTTATGTAAAAAAATTTAATGAACAAACCGATGATATGTATAATAACATCGAGAAGGCATTTGATCTTATTCTTGCAAACTATATGTTAGATTTAGGTCTAGACTTAAAAAGTAAAAAAAGCCTTAAAAATTGGACAAAACTTATCGATGATGAATTTTTAGATAAATTTAGACTTCTTAAGGATAACATTGGTAGTCAAGATGAATACTCAAAAGTACTTAGAAAAATATTTGAACAATTAAAATTAGAAGATGCTGCAAGCACAGATAATACTGAAACGGATAATACACCACCCGCTGAGAATCCCTTAGAAAATAAGGATAAAAATCAAAATAGTAACGATAAGCAAAATCAAAAAGAAAATTTTAGTATTGAGAGTATTATCCCGGATGTTGAAATAGACGCAAATCTCTCTGAACAAAAAGTAATTACTGAAGAAGATGGAAATAGTGAAGATGAAGTGAGATCATCCAACTTAGAAAATAAATCAACTGAAGTTAAATATAAAATTTTTACAAATAAATTTGATAAAATTATTAACGCTGAAGAAATAGTTGAACCTTCTGAAATGGCAAGGTTTAGAGATAATTTGGACTACCAATTAAAATCATTTCAAAATGTAATTTCTAGACTTGCAAATAAATTGCAACGAAAACTTCTTGCCTTTCAAAACAGATCTTGGGAATTTGATCTTGATGATGGAATGTTAGATAGCGCAAAATTAACAAGGGTTATTATAGATCCTTTAAATTCTCTTTCCTATAAATTAGAAAAAAATACAAACTTTAAAGATACAGTTGTTACTTTACTGATTGATAACTCAGGTTCCATGCGAGGAAAACCAATATCAATTGCTGCAATTTGTGCAGACATACTATCTAGAACGCTTGAACGGTGTTCAGTTAAAGTTGAGGTTCTTGGATTTACTACTGTAAATTGGAAAGGTGGAAAAAGTAGAGAGCTATGGCTTAAAAATAAGATTAAAAACCCTGGAAGATTAAATGACTTATCCCATATCATTTATAAATCTGCTGATACACCATGGAGAAGAGGTAAAAATAATTTTGGATTAATGTTGAAGGAGGGAATTTTGAAAGAAAACATAGATGGTGAGGCAATTCTATGGGCGTATCAACGACTTCGAAAAAGACCTGAAGAAAGAAAAATTCTAATGGTTATTTCAGATGGCGCTCCAGTTGATGACTCAACGCTATCTGTTAATGCAGGAAATTATTTGGAAAAACATTTAAAAAATATTGTTAGATGGATTGAAAATAAAAATGATATTGAAATTAATGCTATAGGAATTGGTCATGATGTAAGTTCATATTATTCGAGAGCTTTAAAAATTGCAGATGTACAAGAACTTGGGGATGCATTGATTGACCAGCTTGCAGATCTTTTTATGGAAGATAGCAAACGAAAAAAAAAACTTAACTAGTCTTTAAAGTTAAATATCTAAACGGAACAAGTACAATCAAAGCAACAAAAAGTTTTACCCCTAAATCACCTATAGCAAGAGTTAGCCATGGAGAATCTGTTCCATAAAATGCGATACTAAAAAAAATTATTGTATCAATGGTTGATCCTATAACAGATGAAACAAATGGTGGAACAAACCAAATTCGATCTCTTAAGATATCAAAAACTTTAATATCTAATAGTTGTGCAGTTATAAATGCCACTGCTGAACCAATTACAATCCTAAGTGTTATAAAATCAATTTCTTCAACAGTTAAAACATAAGACGCAAAAATTCCTAAAAAAAAACCAATAAAAATAACCTTTCTTGCAAAAGCTGGTCCATAAAACTTGTTAGATAAATCGTTTACTAAAAAGGTAATTGGATAAGTGAAAGCGCCATAGGTCAGAATATCCTGTAGGCCAAAATGTAGAACAGGAAACTGTACTAGAAAATTGGAAGCTAAAATTACAAGCCCCATTATGAGTGAAAAAAAAATTAAAATTTTTGTTGAATGCAGAACTATTTAGCAACAGCCTGCGCTGCAGATTGAGAAATTAATAATTTTTTAAATTTTCTAATTCTTGGAGAAAGATTTTTGTTTTTTGCTCTAACTAAAAACTGATCAATTCCACCTCTAAAATCTACAGCCTTGATAGCTCTGGTGCAAATTTTAAGTCGTATATCTCTATTTAGTTTCTCACTTCTAAAGGAAATTTTTTTTAAATTTGGAAAAAAACGTCTTTTAGTTTTATTATTTGCATGGCTGACACTATGACCTGTCTGTGGTCTTTTTCCAGTTAGTTCGCAAACTTTTGCCATAGAAACCTCGAGGCGGATATAAAACTAGGTTTAATTAACGTCAAGATATTTTGAAATGCCATATTCCAAATACCTTTATTTGACATCATCTTTTAAGAGGAATAGTTGAGAATTGATCAAACAAATAATTAGATGTTTGAAGTTTATCTTCCAGTTGTTGAAATCCAAATTAACATCATTTACCTCTTTTTAATTAGTACTATCATTGGTTTTTTAAGTGGCATACTAGGAATTGGTGGTGGATTTTTACTAACGCCATCATTAATTCTTTTTGGCATACCTCCTGTTCATGCAATTGCAAATGGAGCAAATAATATTTTAGCCTCTTCAGTTTCAGGAACCGCAACATATTGGTATAGAAACCAAGTTGATTTTAAAATTGGACTTTATATTCTTACAGGGGGTCTGCTTGGTGCTATTACGGGAACTTTTATTTTCAAGTTTTTAATATCTTATGGAATTGTAGATACAATTGTATCGTTTTTATACTTTATCCTTTTAACCTCTTTCGGCCTTATAATGTTTATTGAAAGCTTAATTGAACTAAGAAGAATTAAACAAAACAAATTTATACGAAGAAAACTTCATAGGCATTATTGGTTACACGGGCTTCCTTTCAAAACAAGAATGCATGCCTCGATGCTGTACATAAGTATTATACCTTTATTGTTCTTTGGTTTTCTAATTGGAATAATTTCATCTCTTATTGGTGTTGGAGGAGCATTTATTCTAATTCCAGTTATGATTTATGTATTTGATATGCCATCAAAGCTTGTTCCTGGAACTTCTTTATTTGTAATGATTTTTGTAATGATCTTTACAACTATTTTCCATGCAATAACAAATCATAACATAGATCTTATTCTAGTATTTATTTTAATTTTAGGATCAGTAATTGGTGTTCAACTTGGAACCAGGGTTGGAATAAATATGAGAAATGAAGATCTTAGATTATTAATGTCGTTAGTAATTATTTTATTTGGATTAAAATTTGGATATTCAACTTTCGTTGAGGAAATATCTATAAAACTTTTTAAAAAAACTGACGTTAGTAAAGACCTGAATATAGTACAATCTTACATAGATTATTTTGCAGAACATAATTCTTTTATCTACGCTATAGTTGCTGTAACTGTTGCAATAATTTTTGGATTACTTGGAGCTTATTTATCAAAAAAAATCAGCAATTAATGGAACATAGAAAACTTGCAATATATCTTGGATATTCTGGCTTAATCCCTTTTTACTCAATCAACGTTCTCTATTTTTACCTTGGAAGAATTGAATATTTAATCGACGTATATCTTTTGTATAGCCTTGTTATTCTATCTTTTCTTTGTGGAACACATTGGAGCAAGATTTTAAATACAGAGACAATTAAAAATAAAAATTTTATTTTAGTTTTAAGTGTTGGGCTTCCAATTGTTGGTTTTTTTTTAGATTTTATACAAAATCAAGATATAAAATTACTTTTATATATCTTAGGTTTTTTTGCAGTAAATCTAATAGATAGAAATTTATTTTTTGAAAAAAACAATGATTGGTATTTGACTCTTAGAAAAAGACTAACCTTTTTAGTAATAATAAGCCAAATTATAAATTTATTTGCTATCTACTCCCACCGCTTCTTCTAAAGATTTAAAACCACCTTGTTTTAATAAAAACACCAAATCCTTTTTTATATTCTTTGCTATAAAAGGTCCTTGAAATACAAGTCCAGTATAAAGTTGCAGTAATGTTGCGCCAGATCTAATTTTGTCATAAGCAGATTTTCCAGAATTAACGCCTCCAACCCCAATAATTGGAATTTTTTTTCCAATAATTTTATAAAATTTTTTAATTAGATTATTAGATAAATCTTGTAGCGGAACACCTGATAAGCCACCTTGCTCATTTTTGTTTTGGTTTGTTAAAATTTCTCTTAGTCTTACTGTGGTATTTGAAATAGTTATTCCATCAATATTATATTTTAAAATAGCATTACATATTGCAGGAATTTCTTTTTCTTCTATATCTGGAGAAATTTTTAAAATTACTGGAACAGTACTTTCTAAACTTTTTCTCAAACTTAAAAGCTCTGATAATAGACTTTCTAAGTTACTAGCCTCATGAAAGTCTCTTAAATTTTCAGTATTTGGAGATGAAATATTAATACAAATATAATCAGATATATCGTAAAAATTTTTAAATGTTTCTAAATAATCTTTAATTTTTGAAGTACTTTCCTTATTTGGTCCAATGTTTATACCAAGTATTCCATTAAATAACTTATTTTGAATTTTAGATTTAATTTTTGACATACCTTCATTTGGAAAACCAAGACGATTAATAACTGCCAAATCCTCATTTAATCGAAAAACTCTAGGCTTTAAGTTTCCAACCTGCGGTCTTGGAGTAACTGTCCCAACTTCTGAAAATGAAAAACCCAAAGAAGAAAATTTTTCATAAACATCTGCATTTTTATCAAAGCCTGCTGCAAGTCCTATGGGATTTTTAAATTCTTTACCAAAAACTTTAACTGATAAAATCGCATCATCTTCATCTGCTCTATTTGACCAAAAAAAGTGTTTTAGAAAAAAAATTGCAAGACTGTGAGATAGCTCAGGATCAAATATATTAATAAGCTTATTAATAATCTGATAACTCATTAAAACTGAAGATTAACCACGAATAGACTTATTAATCAAATCAACCGACTCTTTAATTCCATAAAAAGATATGAAAGATCCCATTCTTGGACCTTGTTCTTCACCAAACAAAACTTCATAAATCATCTTAAACCAATCTCTTAACTTTTCTTTTGAATAATGATTTTTGCCAACAGAATAGACGATTGTTTGCATGTCTTCTGGTTTCATATCTGTTGTCATTTTTGAAATTTGATCTGCCAAATCTTTTAGGGCTTGAACTTCTTTAGCATTTGGCTTTCTGAATTTTTTTTTAAGACTAACAACATCTTTAAAATAATTAATCGCATTAATAATCAGTTTTTGTAAGATTGGATGTTGGTTTTCGTTAACATTAGGTCTAAAGTTTTTAATATATTTCCATATCACATCCTCCTTTGTAGCATTGCTAACGCTCACTAGATTAAGAAGCATATTAAAATTAATGATAATCTTTTCTTTAGGAAGCGCTCCATTGTGTACATGCCAAACTGGATTACCAAGTTTTTCTTTTTCTGGCTGACCTTCAAATTTTTCAATAAAACTTAAATATTCATCTACAGCCTTAGGTATTACTTCAAAGTATAGTTTTTTTGCACGTGTTGGATTCTGATACATATACAGGGATAAACTTTCAGGCGATGCATATTTCAACCATTGCTCAATAGTAATTCCATTTCCCTTAGATTTAGAGATTTTCTCACCGTGTTCATCTAAAAAAAGTTCATAAAAAAAACCATTAGGAGGATTTGCTCCTAAGATCTTACAAATTTTTTGAGATAACTCAGCGCTTGGGATTAAATCCTTTCCATACATTTCAAAATCTACACCTAACGCATACCACCGCATTGCCCAATCAACTTTCCACTGCAATTTACAATTTCCATCAATAACTTTAGTTTCAATTTTCTTTCCTTTGTTCTCATAAACAATTGATTGTTTAGCTTGATCAATTTTTATAATTGGAACTTCAAGTACCATCCCGGTTTCAGGACATACTGGGAGAAATGGACTGTATGTTTTTCGTCTGTCAGGCCCAAGGGTTGGCAAAACTACCTCATTGATCTTTTCATAATTCTTTAAAACATTAAGTAATGCATCATTAAATTGACCTGACTTATATAAATCTGTTGAACTTTTAAATTCGTATATAAAATTAAAGGCATCTAAAAAAGTTTTCAGCATTGCATTGTTGTGCTCACCAAAACTCTTAAACTTGTTAAAAGGATCTGGAATTGAGGTTAAAGGCTTATGAAGATTTTGCTCCAGAATATGTTTATTTGGAATGTTGTCAGGAACTTTCCTAAGTCCATCCATATCATCAGAAAAAGTAAATAACTTCATTGGTATATTGGATAGTTTTTGAAACGCATGCATAACCATAGTTGTTCTACATACCTCGCCGAATGTACCAATGTGAGGAAGTCCACTTGGACCGTAACCTGTTTGAAAAAGAACGTATCCTTTTTTTTCAATAATTTTTGATCGCTTTTTTAATATTTCTCTGGCCTCTACAAATGGCCAGGCTTCAGATTCTTCAAAAAATTTTTTTTCTATGTGCATTTAAGATTGATTATAAACAATACTATTATCAATCCTTTAAACACCACTCAATAATACCCTTTTGGCAATGAAGTCTATTCTCTGCTTGTTGCCAAACAACTGATTGTTTACCATCAATAATATCTTCACTTACTTCCTCGCCTCTTTGTGCTGGAAGATCATGCATAAAAATCGCATCTTTTTTTGCAAGTTTCATAAGTTTTTTATTAACTTGAAAATTTTTGAATGCCTTTCTTTTTTTTGAAAGATTACCCTTGTCACCCATAGAGATCCATTTGTCTGTCATAATACAATCTGCATCTTTTGCTGCATCTTCCGGGATATTGGTGATATTTACATCAGCTTTATTTTTTTTAGCCCAAGACAAAACTTTTTTTGATGGAAAATAACTTTTGGGGCAAGCTACATTTAATTTAAAATCAAATAACGCTGAAGCTTCAATTAAAGAGTTAGTTACGTTGTTACCATCACCAATCCATGCGATGGTTTTACCTTCGATAGGACCTTTAATTTCCTCAAAAGTCATAACATCACTTAAAATCTGACAAGGATGGCTATCGTTGGTTAATCCGTTAATAATTGGAATACTTAAAAGTTCAGAAAATTTAATTAATGTTTTATGATCAAATGTTCTAAGCATTACAATATCTGAAAAAGAAGAAAAAACTCTTGCAGTATCTTCAGTTGACTCCCCGCCCATGCCAAGATGCAAGTTTTCAGAGTTTATTACAATTGTTTGTCCTCCAAGCTGTCTCATTGCAAGATCAAACGATAGTCTAGTTCTGGTTGATGGTTTTTCAAAAACCATAAGAAGAAGTTTACCCTCAAAAGGTTTGTCGATATCAACTGATACTTTACCCTTCGCATTTCTCGATTGTTTTCTAGACTTTGCTGACTCTACTATCTGTCTAAGTTCATTTTTTTTAATTAAACTTAAATCTAAAAAATGTTTCATTTACAATTCAGAACAGGTTTTTGAAATTGCCTCTAATGCTTGATCAATATGTTTTTTTTCAACAATAAGAGGAGGAAGTAATCTTACAACATTATCACCACCTTTCATACCAAGCATTTTATGTTTAAATAAATGATCTAAGAATTTTCCATTAT
>VHCA01000012.1 GCA_016882225.1 Candidatus Pelagibacterales bacterium | reverse complement strand
TTGGAAGCTTTTCTAACCATTGATCGTCTATGTAAATATGACAAGTAGCACATGCGCATGATCCTCCACAATCTGCATCAATTCCATTTACAGAATTTTTTACTGCACCCTCCATTAGAGAATATCCATTTGGGACGTCTACTTCGTGCTTTTTACCGTTAAATTCAATATAGAATACTTTTGGCATTGTGTTGTATTAAATCTTATAGCAAGAATTCATGACTTTAAAATTAGATTTTAAAAAAAAAATTTTTCACCTTAAAGATAATTTTAAAATTTCAAGGGAGACAAAATCTAAAATTAAAACCATCATAATTAAGTTACATAACAAGAATGCTTCTGGTTTTGGAGAATGCATTCCATATAAACGATATAACGAGACTTTCAAAAAGATTTGGAAATACCTAAAAAATAACAGAGAAAATATTGAAAAGAATTTTACAAAAAAAATACCATATCTATCACTTCAAAATGCCTTGGAAAATGCAAACTCACATTTAACTAGAAAAAAAAGAATGAAGTTATTTAAAGATCACTTTTTAACTTCAGTAACACTTGCAATAGATAATAAGGATAAAATAATAAAAAATTTAAAAAAGTTAAGAAATATTAATTACATTAAAGTTAAATTGAATTCATCAAATGTAATTAAAACACTTAATCTTATAAAAATATATTCTCCAAAATCAAAGATTATAATCGATACTAATGAAAGTTGGAGTTTTAATTTTTTAAAAAAAATTCTACCTAAACTTAAACAATACAATGTATATATGATCGAGCAGCCCTTAAAGGAGGGAAGTGATCACCTTTTAAGAAAAATAAAGACAAAAATTTTATTTTGTGCAGATGAGTCTTTTAGGGGGGAAAATTTAAATAAAATAAAAAGTATTTATGACTGCTTTAATATAAAATTAGATAAATTTGGTGGGGTATCGAATTGCAAAAAACTAATTCAAAAAATTAAAAAATTAAAAAAAAAAATAATGATTGGTTGCATGGTGAGTTCATCACTTTCAATTATACCTGCAATACAACTTATTAAAAAAACAGATTTGATTGATTTGGATGGTGCTTTTTATTTAAAAAAAGATTTTAAATATTCCCTAAAATATAAAAAAGATACTGTTAAAATTAGTAAAAAGTTTTTCTGGATAAACAAAACAGGCCCTGAAGAAAATCTTCAGGGCCTGTTTTAAAAATTTATTATTTTGCTCCTTGTGGTGTAAGTGATGAAGCTGTTTGCCAGATCACTAAACCAAATAGGATTTTGTTTACAAAGTCTGCAAGGTTGTAGATTAGGTTTAATGTAACCTCATCAGCTGTGCCCATCATATATCCAAATAAATAACCTAATGGATAGACTGCCCATCCGATTGTAACAATCCATTTGCAGAATTCAAAACAACTTTTCGCTGCGCCAGATAATCTTGCAGCTTCTTTACCGGCTTCACCAGCGAATACTTCATATAATATGAATATCCATCCGGCCATTCCAATAATGAAACCTGCATTGATATTTATATATCCAGCTTCGCCAAGATATCCACCTATTAGCATAACTAAAGTACCAATGAGAAGTCTCCAGAATATTCCTGCTGAAACCTTCTTGACTGCTGATAAGATGAAATAAAATTCAACCATCAGAATTGGAACTGTTAATAGCCAATCAATGTATCTAAATACTGTTGGTGACGCACCAGTTTGTACCCACACTTCTCTCATGTACATGTAGTGCACGAATGCAATACCAGTCACAAGTCCAGATAGAGTAACTGATGTTCTCCAGGATGCTTTTACAGAATTTCTCTCTATGAAGAAAAAAACTGTTGTTGCTAGCAAAGCCATAGAAATTAACCAGAATGTTATTCCAGTTATGTCTGACTGTTGTAGTAGAACGTTTTTCATTTATTCTCCCTATTTGTTTAAACAAATTTAGAGCAAGGCTCTAAAGACTTTAAAATAGACCAATTCTTATCAATATAGAATAAATTTAGCATGATTTATACTATTGATTTATAACAGTTTTTTAAAAAATTTTTAAAAATTCATTTTAAAGTTGAATTTAGATTTTTTAAAATTGTCTCTAAATGAAAAGCTGAAAAATCTATAATATGAATTTTATTTTTGGAGCTTATTTTGAAAAAAAATTACGACCAAACTTATAAATTATCCATATCAAATCCCGAAAAATTTTGGGAAGATGCTAGCGAAGATATTATCTGGTTTAAAAAATATAAAAAAATCTTAGATAAAGACAATCCTCCTTTTTATAAATGGTTTCCGGGTGGAAAAACTAACGGCTGCTACAATGCTGTCGACAGGCATGTTGAGGAAGGTAATGGAGATCGAACAGCTCTTATCTATGATAGTCCTATAACTGGAAAAAAAAGTAAATTTTCTTTTAAAGAATTAAAAAAAAATATTTCTATTTTTGCTGGCGCACTTAAACAATTTGGAATTAAAAAAGGGGACCGTATAATCATTTACATGCCGATGATACCTGAGGCTGTTGTTGCTATGCTTGCATGTAGTAGAATTGGTGCGGTTCATTCTGTAGTATTTGGCGGTTTTGCCGCAAATGAACTTGCGGCAAGGATTACAGACTCTGAGGCAAAAATTATAATTTCAGCTTCATGCGGATATGAACCTGGAAGAACTATTTTTTATAAACCTCTTTTAGATGAAGCTATTAAAATTTCAAAAACAAAACCCAAAAAATCTATTATTTATCAGAGAGAAAATAATAAAGTTAATCTTGGGCCAAATGATATTGAATGGAATGAGTTTATTAAAAATGCAAAAGAAATAGATTGTGAGGAAGTTGACTCAAATGATCCTGCTTACATACTTTATACATCCGGTACTACAGGAACTCCTAAAGGAATAGTAAGAGACACAGCTGGTCATATTGTTGCATTAAAATGGTCGATGAAAAATATTTATAATATTAATTCTGGAGATATATGGTGGTCTGCAAGTGATATAGGCTGGGTTGTAGGTCATTCTTATATTGTTTACGGACCCTTATTTCATGGATGTACAACTATTTTATATGAGGGCAAACCTGTTGGAACTCCTGATGCTGGATCTTTTTGGAGAGTTATCAGTGAATATAACGTTAAAGCTTTATTTACTGCACCGACTGCTTTTAGAGCAATTAAAAAAGAAGATCCTGAAGGTAATTTTTTTAAAAAATATGATCTTTCTAAATTTGAAACATTATTTCTGGCAGGAGAAAGGGCCGATCCAGATACAATAAAATGGGCTGAAAATTTATTACAAAAACCTGTTATCGATCATTGGTGGCAAACTGAAACTGGATGGGCAATTAGTGCAAACTGTGCTGGACTTGGACTATTTAAGACAAAATATGGATCTGCAGGAAAACCTGTTCCAGGTTATGATATTAGAATCTTGAAATCCGATAAGAGTGAAGCAAAAAAAGGTGAGATGGGTGATGTTGCTGTAAAGTTGCCACTTCCTCCAGGAACTTTTCCAACATTATGGAAAGCTGAAAAGCGCTATAAAGAAAACTATATGGATCCTTATGAGGGTTACTATAAAACTTACGATGCAGGACATATCGATGAGGATGGGTACGTTTGGATTATGTCTAGAACTGACGACATAATAAACGTTGCAGGACATAGGCTTTCAACAGGATCTATGGAAGAGGTTTTGTCAGAACATAAGAGTGTTGCTGAGTGTGCGGTCCTTGGAATTGCAGATGATCTAAAAGGTCAATTACCCTTAGGATTAGTGGTTCTAAAATCAGGAGTTACAAAAGACCCAAAAGAAATTCAAAAAGAGTGTATTCAAATGATCAGAGATAGAATAGGCCCAGTTGCAGCTTTTAAAAATTTAGTAGTTGTAAAGAGACTTCCAAAGACGAGATCAGGAAAGATATTAAGAGGAACAGTTAGTAAAATAGCAGACAAAATACCTTATAATATGCCAGCAACAATTGATGATCCTACAATTTTAGATGAGATTAAGCAGTCGCTTAAAGATGCTGGTATTTTAAAAATTTAATTTTTCCATTCTGGTTTTTTTTTCTCAAAAAAACTTTTAATACCTATCTTTTTATTATCACTGTCTAATAATTTATAAAAAGCATCTCTCTCATTTTTTAACCCCTCTTTTAAACTCCCCTCAAACTTAATCAGTTTTTTTATTTCTACTAAACTTGAAAGTGGCTTCTCTGATATATTTTTTAAAATTTCTTTGGATTTATTCTTAAAGTCTGCATTATTAATTACTACACTTACAAAACCCATCTCATAAGCTTGCTTTGCAGAAATAACTTCACCCGTTAAACATAAAAAGTTGGCATGATATTTGCCAGTATACTTTTTAAGACGTTGGGTTCCTCCTATGCCTGGTATCAATCCTAAATTTAATTCAGGCTGACCAAATTTTGCATTTTCAGAAGCAATAATAAAATCACACGTAAGTGCTAACTCCATACCACCACCTAAAGCAAAGCCTTCAACAACACCTATGATAGGTTTTTTAATATTTTCTATTTCATCAAAAAAACTAAAAAGCTTTTTATCTAAAGCAGTTTTAGCGTTAAGTTCATTAAGCTCTTTAATATCAGCGCCTGGAGAAAAAAACTTTTCAGAACCAGAGATTGATATGCAGGTTATATTTTTGTCTTGATCAAAATTTTGTAATGCTTTTAAAATTTCGCTAGAAGTTTCAATATTTAAAGCATTTTTGTCTTCTTTTCGATCAATTATAATTAAGCCAAGTTTTTGCTCAAAACTTACTTTAATATTTTTGAATTGCATTAAAGCAATTACTTATGATCTATAAAGTTTCTCTCAATACACATCGCAATACCCATGCCTCCACCTATACAAAGTGTAGCTAGTCCTCGTTTTGAATGTGTTTTAAGCATTTCATGAATTAAGGTAACTAAAACTCTAGCCCCAGATGCCCCAATTGGATGACCTAAAGCAATAGCACCACCGTTAACGTTTACTTTATCAATGGTCCAGCCCATTTCCTTATTAACTGCGATAGCTTGAGCTGCAAAAGCTTCATTTGCTTCAATTAAATCTAATTCATCCTCACCCCACCCTGCTTTTTTTAAAGCAAGTTTAGATGCAGGAATTGGTCCTGTTCCCATTATAGATGGATCAACACCACAAACTGCCCAAGACACAATTTTAGCTAAAGGCTCAATACTATGTTTTTTTGCTGTTTTTCCTGACATTAGGCAAACTGCAGCTGCTCCATCGTTTATTCCTGATGCATTTCCTGCTGTCACTGTTCCATCTTTTTTAAAAGCAGGTTTAAGTACTTCAAGTTTCTCAACTGTTGTTCCATCTTTTGGATACTCATCCTTGTCAAAGATAACATCTTGTTTTTTAACTTTAACTGTTAGGGGAACTATTTCATCTTTAAATTTTTTACTTTTTATTGCATCTATTGCTTTTCTTTGTGAAGCTGCAGCAAAAGAATCTTGATCTTTTCTAGTGATTTGAAATTTTTGTGCAATATTCTCTGCAGTAATGCCCATATGATATTGATTGTAAGCATCCCATAACCCATCAATAATCATGGAGTCTTGTAGTTTACCGTCTCCAAGCTTAACCCCATTTCTCATATTGATAAAATGTGGAGCGTTACTCATACTTTCTTGACCTCCTGCAATTACAATATCGCCATCACCGCATTTGATAGAATTGTATCCAAAAGCAACTGAAGCAAGTCCTGAGCCACAAAGTTGATTAATTGTTGTTGCTGTTTTCTCTACAGGAATGCCTGCGCGTATAGCTGCTTGTCTTGCAGGATTTTGTCCAACTCCTGCAGTTAAAATTTGACCCATGTAAACTATGTCTACTTGTTCAGGTTTAATTTCAGATTTTTCTAAATTCTTTTTAATAACTTCTGTACCTAATTGAGGTGCAGTTAAAGAGGAAAGACTGCCTCCAAAAGATCCAACAGCAGTTCTTACAGCACTTGTTATGACTACATCGTTATCGTTCATTATTAACCTTTCTCTATGTTTGTTTATTGCATGTATTGGCCACCATTTATCGAAAATGTTGCACCAGTTATAAAGCCAGCAGACTCGCTCACCAAATAACTTGTGAGGTCTGCTATTTCTTTAGGTTCAGCTAATCTTCCAACTGGAATTTGGCTTACAATTCCTTTTAAAATATTAGCATCAATTTTTTTTACCATATCTGTTCCAACATATCCTGGAGCAATGACATTAACAGTAATACCTTTGTTTGCGTTTTCTAAAGCGAGAGCTTTTGAAAAGCCAATGATTCCAGCTTTAGCAGCAGAATAGTTTGTTTGACCAATCTGGCCTTTAAGACCATTAATAGAAGATATTGAAATTATTCTGCCAAAATTATTTGCTCTCATTTTTTCTATTGTGTTTCTGCAAATGTTAAATAAAGAATTCAGATTAGTATTAATAACGGCATTCCATTCTTCAAGATTCATTTTATGCAAGAAACGATCCCGAGTTATGCCTGCATTATTTATTACTACGGATATATCTCCATATTTTTTTTCAATATCAGCAATTGCTGATTTACAGCTTTCAAAATAAGCTGCATCAAATTTTATTACTTCAATCCCAGTTTTCTTGGAAAAATCTTGAGCAGCATCATCTTTACCAAAATAACTACAGACAGTTGTAAAACCGTCATGTTTAAGACGTTCTGCGATAGCAGCACCAATCCCTCTGGTTCCTCCTGTCACAAGTGCTACTTTTTTTGACATAATCTAAATAGACTACTAAATAAAAATAAGAATTTCTAGCGAGTTTTGGTTAAAATAAGGGAATTAACCAAAAACTCTCTAGAAACTAGTTAATTAACAAAAATTAATTCTTAGAAGCAGAACTTACTTTGCCTTCTTCGATAACTTTTTTAATTTCAGTTAAACCTTCAAGAATTCTTTTGTTTATAATTTCAAAAGATTCTTTTGAAGTTTTTTCTACGATTTTTGCAAAATCTGATGCAATGTTTTGAGCTTCAACAATTGCTTCTTGGATCAATTCAATTGATTTAGCAGCTGATTGTTGAGGGTTGCCTTTTGCAAGCTCAGATGTAGCATCTTTTGCGTTTGCAACTGCCTTGTTTAAAACTTCAATTTGTTTCTTTGCGAAAGAATTGTAGCCTTCAAACATTGTTTTAGATGCATTTGCGAAGGTTTCTAATGTCTTTTTTTGAGCATTGATTAAACCTTCAGAATTAGAATCTAAAGTTGGCACTTTCATTGCACTTAACATCTTTTGAAAATCAAAGTATTCAAAAGGATTGTTGTAGTTTACCATCATTGTTTACTCCTTTTTTATTTAATGAATGCCATATATGTTGCAATGCAACATTTATCAATAGATAAATTATTAAATTATATTAAATTATTGAATAATAACACTTATTTTATTTGCATATGCAAAAAATAAATATTGCGATAGCATATTATTATCTATATTTTTCAATTATAAGCGGATTTATCAACTATGGTTAATAAAACTTCAAATAATGACAATAAGACTGGAGCTGATCTTGGAAGTTTTTTTGAAGATGGAATAAAAAACTACAATCAGTACCTAGATAATCTTAAAACACTTACTGATGCAAATAAAGACAATGCATTGCTAAATTTTAACAAAAACAATAACGGTAAAAATAAATATTTCTCAGCAAACGATCTAAGCGCATTAATTGCACCAACGGTAAACCATTTAAGTGAAATTTTTAAATCACTAACAGCTGAATTTCAAAAAAAGCCAAAAGTATACTTTGATACTTTAAACGAATGGGTCACTGATATTACAAAACTTAACTTTTATTTTATATCAAAGATTTCTGGAGATAAAATAAATCCAGTTATTAAAGAGGAAAAATCTGACAAACGGTTTGCATATGAAGATTGGTCTTCAAATATATTTTTTGATTTTATAAAACAATTTTATCTAATAGCTGCAAAGTTTTTAAATAACTTAATTGATGGGGTAGAATTCAAAGATATTAGACAAAAAAGATTACTTCAATTTTATATCAAACAATTAACAAGTGCGATGTCTCCAACTAACTTTGTTTTCTCAAACCCAGAAATTTTAAAAAAAACCATAATGGAAAGTGGCTCTAATTTAATTCGTGGCTTTGAAAATTTTAAAAAAGATTTTGAAAAACATCCTAATAAATTATTTATTAAACAGACAAAGTTTGAAGACTTTCAGGTAGGCATAAATTTAGCAACAACTGAGGGTGAGGTTATTTTTAAAAATAATATTTTCGAACTTATACATTATAGTTACTCCAACGAAGACGTGTATGCAAAACCAATGTTAGTTATTCCACCTTTTATAAATAAATTTTACATAATGGATTTAAATGAAAAAAAATCAATGATGAAATATTTAATTGATAATAAGATTAATACTTTTTTAATTTCATGGAAAAATCCTAGTTCAGACTCTAGAAATTTAACATTCAAAGATTATATTGAAGATGGTGTCATCAAAGCATTAAATCTTGTACATCAGACAACAAATTCAAAAGAAATTAATTTAACATCGTATTGTGTTGGTGGAACATTAACATCAATTGTTCTTCCTTATATGAAAAAAAAAAATCTTCCTTTTACAATTAGCTCGTGCACATATCTTGCAAGTCTAGTTGATTTTAATGATCCTGGTGAACTTGGTATTTTTATTACTGAAGAACAAATAGCATCGTTAGAAAATGAAATGAAAAAGAATGGTTACTTTGATGGAAAAGTAATGGCTGCTGCTTTTAACTTTTTAAGACCAACAGATCTTTATTGGAACTATGTTGTAAATAATTATTTAATGGGAAATGAACCAACGTCATTTGATATGCTGTACTGGAATAGCGATTCCACAAGACTTCCTGAAAAACTCCATAGTGATTACTTGCGATGCATGTATTTAAAAAATCAATTAGTAAACAATGCATTTACTATTGATGGAGAAACAATCGACTTAAAAGAAGTTGATATACCAATACTTTCAATAGCAACAACAGAGGATCACATTGCCCCTTGGAAGTCAGTGTTTAGTGGTCTTAAATCATTTGGTTCTAACTCTGAATTTATACTTGCAAATTCTGGCCATATCGCTGGAATTATTCAAGGAACCGAAAATAAACCCGGCAAATTGTTTTACTACTCTGGGGACTTTAACAAAAAACTAGATGCTGAAAGTTGGTTTAATTCCTCTTCAAAAAAAGATGGCTCGTGGTGGCCTTATTGGATTAATTGGCTTCAACAATATTCGGGAGAATTAATTAATGTAAAAGAAATTAAAGGAAAAAAAATGAAAGCAATTTATAAGGCTCCTGGAGAATACGTTAAAGAACAATGATTGAAATAAAAAAATATTCTAACCGAAGATTATATAATACTCAAACGAGTAACTACATAACTCTAGATGATATTGTAGAACTTATTAAAACAGAAAAAGATTTTAAGGTTATTGATGCTGATACAAAAGCAAATATTACCTCAACAATTTTAACACAAATTATTTTAGAAAGAGAAACTGCAGGTACTAATTTAATGCCTGAATACTTCTTAAAACAAATAATTTTATTTCATGAAAATAAAAAAAATGCAGATATGTTTGGTTTTCTGACAAATATAATTAATCCAAGTAACTCTAATGGCTTCTTTAAAACAGGTTTTCCCAATTTTATGGATTTTAATTTCTTTAACTTAAATGCAAAAGAAGAAAAAAAGAAGGAAACACAATCTAAAAATATTGATGAACTTTTAAATCAGATTGATAAACTTAAAAAAGAAGTTGAAGATATTAAAACTAAAAATTAACTAAAATATTAAAGGTTTACCACTTTTTTTTAACACTATTTCACTTTCCCAACTAACAACATTTCCATTAATTACCGTTCCAACTGGAAATCCTTTAACTTTATAATTATTAAATGGTGTCCATTTGCACCTACTTGCAATCCATGAGTTAGAAATTAAAAACTGCTTATGCATATCAATTACAGTTAAGTCAGCAAAATTTTCCTCTTTAATTGCTCCTCTGTTTTTAATACCAAAAATCTTAGTGGGTTTTATTGAAACTAAATTAACTAATGTATCTAAACTTAGCTTTCCATTGTTTACATGATTTAACATAATAGGTAGCAACGTTTGAACTCCAGGCATACCCGACGGACTTTCTGGATATTGTTTTCCTTTTTCTTCTAAAGTATGTGGTGCATGATCAGACCCTATGATATCCACAACTCCTTGACTAATTGCATCCCACAAAGCCTCTTGATGATCCTTACCTCTTATTGGGGGATTCATTTGCACTAGTGTTCCAAGCTTTTCATAACAATCAGGTGAATGCATTGTTAAAAACTGAGGCGTTGTTTCTACTGTAGTAAAATCTTTATTATTTTTTAAAAAAAATATTTCCTCTTTAGAAGACACATGGAGAACATGAATTCTTTTCCTGTGTTTATTTGCATAACTAACTACCTTCTTAGTTGATGCCATTGCAACATCGCTATCTCTCCAGTCGGTATGAGATTTAGGATCATTTTTTCTAATTAAATCCCTTTTTTTTTGTAGTAAATTTTCATCTTCAGAATGAATAGCAACCACTTTTGGACTTACTCGTATAACCTCTTCAATTGCTTCATCTTTTTTTACAAGCAAGGTTCCCGTTGAAGATCCAACAAACATTTTAACTCCGCAGCAACCTTTTAACTGCACTATGTCTTTTAGAAATTTTGTATTGTTTTCGGTTGCTCCAAAATAAAAAGCATAGTTACATGACATTCTATTATTTGCTCTTTTCAGCTTGTCTTCAAATGCATCAAAATTATCAGTCGGAGGAGTTGTGTTTGGCATTTCAAATACTGAAGTAATTCCTCCTAAAACCGCTGCCTCACTTCCACTTTCTAAGTCTTCTTTTTTTGGAAATCCTGGTTCTCTAAAGTGAACCTGCGTATCAATTGCGCCAGGTATAATAGTTAGGCCTTTTGCTTCAAATACTTTACCCCCTTGGGTTTTATTTATTAGACCTACTTTAGAGATTTTATCATTATTAATTCCGATATCTACTTGCTCAATTTTATTACTAATGAAGCAGCTACCATTCTTAATGATTAAATCATATATATTAGACACGTGAGCTAAGTATACTATCTATTTCATTGATGCAACTATGGAAGCTAACAAAGCATATTTAATAAAAAAAAATATCATCTCTATTGAAGGACAGGATAAAGAAATATTTTTGCAAAATATTATAACCAATGACATCAATAAACTTAAAAATGAAAAATCTATTTACGCTGCACTATTAAGCCCTCAGGGTAAAATTTTATTTGATTTTATAATTATCCAAAATGAAAAAAAATTTTTAATTGAAGTAGATAGATTTGATGCAAAAAAATTTTTTGAAAAGCTCATGGCCTATAAACTACGATCAAAAGTAGAAATAAAAGTTAATACAAATTTATTATCACTTGATGTTGATAATCAGCTTTTTAAAAAAATTTCTAATCTCTCTGAAAACTTATTTGTCTTTTTTGAAGATCCAAGATTTAAAAACTTATCATTTAGAGCTTTAATAAATCTAGAAAATTTATTAAATTTTTCAGAAAAATTTTCAATTAGTGTAATTGATGATGATAAAAAGTACTGTAAAAAATTATTTGATAGAGGAATACCTCCAGTTGGTTTTGGAAGTATGTATTCTGAAATTTTTGCTCTTGAAGCAAATTTTAAGGAGTTAAATGGAATAGAATTTAAAAAAGGATGTTATATTGGACAAGAAAATACCGCACGAATGAATTTGAAAAGTAAAATAAACAAACGATTGTTAGCAATTAAAAATTTGAATGGCGACGTAAAAAAAGACCAAAACATTTTATATAAAAATTCTGTAATTGGTAAAGTTGCAACGGATGGAAGCTACCCTTTTGGTTTAATAAAAATTAATGATGAAAATAAGAATGAATTTTTAGAAGATAATTTTAAAACGGAAACATCTGAACTTAAAATACTGCAAAACAAATTTATTTAATTTAATGGTGCGGCCAGAGAGACTTGAACTCTCACCGGATTACTCCACTTGGCCCTCAACCAAGCTTGTCTACCAATTCCAACATGGCCGCAAAAAGTAGCAATTTGTCTAATTTATTTATTCCCTATAGAATAATATAAGTACAATTATGAGCAACACTCTAGAATTTACTGAAGAAGTTAAAGCAAAGACTTTGCCAATATTTAACAAAGTCAAATCTGTAATACCAGAATTAGAGTGGAAAAATTATGCTCCTTGGATTTATAAAATAAACAAACTCAAACAAGAAAAAAATGTAGTCATCCTTGCTCATAATTATCAAACACCTGAAATTTACTATGGTGTTGCAGATATTATTGGAGACTCTTTAAAACTTGCAATCGAAGCTGAAAAAACTAAGGCTGACATTATTATAATGGCAGGAGTACATTTTATGGCTGAGACAGCAAAAATCATGTCTCCTCATAAGAAAGTTTTAATTCCAGACATGGACGCCGGTTGTTCTTTAGCAGAGTCTATTACGGCAAATGATATAAAAAAACTTAAAAAAAAATATCCAGGAACTCCAGTTGTAACTTATGTAAATACATCAGCAGAGGTTAAAGCAGAAACCGATGTATGCTGTACATCTGCAAATGCAGTAAAAGTGGTAGAGTCTCTTGGGACAGACCAAGTAATTTTTTTACCTGACGAATATCTAGCTAAATATGTTTCAACTAAAACAAAAGTAAAAATTATTTCTTGGCATGGAACTTGCATGGTGCACGAAAAATTTACTGCATCAGAATTAATTGAACTTAAAAAAAACTATTCAGATCTTTTTATAATATCACATCCAGAGTGTCCTACTGATGTAATTAAAGCATCTGATTACACTGGATCAACCTCAGGAATGATTAATTATATTGAAACCCACAAACCTAAAAACGTTTTTCTTGTGACAGAGTGCTCAATGAGCGACAATGTACAAGTAGAAAATCCAAATACAAATTTTGTCAGACCATGTAATCTTTGCCCTCACATGAAAAAAATTACATTAAATAAAATTTACGACTGCATAGAAAATGAAACAAATGAAGTAATAATAAATCCAGATGTTTTAAAGAAGGCCCGTGTTTCAGTTGAGAGGATGATTAAAATTGGAAGACAATCATCACTCTCCTAATGGAAAGCCTTCATAGTACAGATGTTGTCGTTATAGGATCAGGCGTGTCCGGTCTTATGACCGCTATAAGTTTATATCCACGAAAGGTTACCTTAATTTCAAAAAAAAAACTTGGTGAAGCTTCCTCAAGTGCATGGGCACAAGGGGGTATTGCTGCCGCAATAGGAAAAGATGATAGTCCCCATATTCATTTTCAAGATACCATAAATGCAAGTTCAGGTCTTAATGAAGAACAAGTTGTAAAATTTTTAACTGAAAATGCAGTAGATATAATTTACTATTTAGAAAATATTGGTGTTAAGTTTGATAAAGATGAAGCTAATAATTTTATTTTTTCTAAAGAGGCGGCTCATTCAAGAAGACGCGTGGTTAAAATAAATGGAGATAATTCTGGAAAAGAAATTATCAAAATCTTAGTACAAAAAATTAAATCATTAAATAACGTTACTATTTTAGAAAATGTAACTATTGATGAAATTGTAGCTGAAAATGAAAAAATTGTGGGACTTATTGGAAGGCATCTTGGTGATAATATTGTAGACAACTTTACTTTTTTTAAAGCACCCCATGTAGTTCTTGCAACTGGAGGTCTTGGAAGTATGTACGAACATACAACAAACCCAAGAGATATTTATGGTGAAGGTATCGCTATGGCTGCAAGGGCTGGAGCATCCTTAATTGATATGGAGTTTGTTCAGTTTCATCCAACAGGACTAGATATTGGCCTTGATCCAACTCCATTGCTTACTGAGGCAATTCGAGGTGATGGGGCCAAGTTTATTGATGAAAATGACAATTATTTTATGGAGGGTGTACATCCAGAGAAAGATCTTGCTCCAAGAGACATTGTCTCAAGAGAAATTCAAAAATTAAAAGATATGGGACACTCAACGTTTTTAGACTGCAGACATTTTAATGAAAAAAAAATGCAAGAAAATTTTCCAACTGCTTATAATTATCTAAAAAAAGCGAATATAGATTTTACAAAAGAAAAAATTCCAATCACTCCATCAGCGCATTATCATATGGGAGGAGTTTTTGTTAATGATGCAGGTAGAACATCCATTGAAGGCCTTTGGGCGTGCGGTGAGGTATCCTCAACGGGAGCCCATGGAGCAAATAGACTTGCGTCCAATTCTTTGTTAGAGGCTTTTGTATTTGGAAAAAAAATAGCTGAAAATATAAATAATTCTATCACTACATCAGTAAAAGAGAGAAAATTTAATTTTCAGCAATATCTTCCAAAAGAAAAAACCTCATCAAAAATCAGAGCTAAAAAATACATTTGGCAACTCCGATGCACTATGCAAGACCTAGTTGGAGTTTATAGAAATGAACAAAAACTTAAAAAAGCTCTTATTGAGATTGATAGGATAGAACGAGAAGCTAGAGATTTGTCTGCAAAGCTCAAAGATATGGTACTTATTTCAAGATTAATTACCTACGCAGCACTACAACGCAAAGAAAGTAGAGGCGCACATTTTAGAAGTGATTATCCAAATAAAAGTAAAGATTTTTTATTTAGAAAAAAATTTATTTTAAAAGATATGATGAATTTTCTAAATAAAAAAGAATATTTTGAAAAAATTGCTTAATGCAAAAAATTAAATATCTTACCGCTAATTACATTAAAAACGTAGTCGGCTCTGCCCTCTTTGAAGATGTGGCTCAAAAAGATATAACTACAGATCTTCTTGTAAATAAAAATTCAATAACCTCTGCAAAAATTATAATAAATGAGGATGGTGTTATTGGCGGTTTAGATTTTGCTGAAGAAGCTTTTAAACAAATTGACAAAAAGACAAAATTTAAAAAAAAATTTCAAGAAGGATCATTTGTTAAAAAAAATTCTTTAATTGCAGAAATTAAAGGTTTAACCAGCTCCATTTTAAAATCAGAAAGAACAGCAATTAATTTTCTTAGTTTAATTTCAGGAATTGCTACACAAACTAAAAGTTATGTGGATCAAGTAAAAGATTATAAAACAAAAATTTGCTGTACCAGAAAAACTATACCCTTAGTTCGAATTATAGAAAAATACGGCGTTCTACTAGGTGGTGGAGTAAATAATAGATTTAATCTTCAAGATGAAATTTTTATAAAGGATAATCATATTTCTGCTTTACAAAACATCTTTGACCTAGTTCAAAATGCATTACGATTAAATAAAACAGGAAAAGTTATAACTGTAGAAGTTGATAATATTCAGCAATTAGAGCTTATTAAAACATTAAATTTTAATAGATTGTTGCTTGATAATATGAAACCAGAAGAAATTAAAAAAGCGTTAGCAATGATTGGAAATAAATTTGAAACTGAGGCCTCAGGAAATATAAACGAAAAAAATATTATAGATTATGCAAAAACTGGAGTTCAAAGAATTTCAATTGGAAAATTAACTCATAGTCCAAAAAGTCTTGATATTTCCTTAAATTTTTAATTAACCAAATCTTATTTTCGCAACCAATATTAAGAATGCTAAAAATAAAGTTACAATATTTGCTATAATTATAGGAACATTCATTAATAGAACGCCATAAATTAACCACCCAGCAACTCCAATGGTAAACACCAAAAACATAAGCAACGACACGTCCTTTGTCGATCGTGTTTTATAAGCTTTAATAACTTGGGGTAGAAAAGCGATAGTTGTACAGAATCCTGAAAAAAAACCTATCAAATCAATTATATTATCCATAAATCATTAACTACATTTTGAACCACCCAGGACACAAAATTTTGAACAGTGAGGATGGTTTAAATAAACTTTCTTTAAGGATGATTTCAAAGTTTCACCCAAATCAAAGGCTTCATCATAAGGAAGCAACGTGCAAGCAATAACACTTGGTTTTCTGTTTTTTTTTTTAACCACCATTCTAGTGTGGGAACACATAACATCATCAGGATTTTTATTTAATATACTCCAACAAGCAGTCGTTATCTCAGGAGTTTCTGCATTAACATCCATTTCAGTAAAAGTTACCAAGTCTTCAGTAGAATAAGCGTCAAGTTTTATTTTATTTATATTAAAAAAGTTTTTAAAATTTTCCCTTGTCGTTTTTTCATTTTCATTCCACATTAATCTAGTTGCGAAAGAAAAATTAAAATTATTTTCTTTTAAAAAAGAAATGCCTTCTAACATTTTATTGAAACTATTTTTTCCACGTACTTCCTCATGTTGAGCTTTAGTATAATGATCTATTGAAATTCTTAATTTTAAAAGTTTTACAAATTTTTTATTAAGGTCTAGTAATTCATTTTTTTTATGCAACATCGGAGCCATGGCATTTGTTAAAACTAATGTTTTAAAATTATTATTTAAACTTTCAAACAGCATTTGAATAATATCTTTATTCATGAATGGCTCTCCACCTGTAAAACCTATTTCTTTTGTTTGAAAGTCATTATCTAAAATTTCTTTTAAGAAATTTTTAAAATCACTCAAAGATAAATACTCAAGTCTGTCATTTTTTGGGCTTGATTCTATATAACAGTTTTTACATTCGAGATTGCAGAGTGACCCAGTATTAAACCAAACTGTTTTAAATTTTTTGGCTACAATATATGCTCTATTCTCACCTTTTGCTGTTGTATGGGGATTAGAAAACTTCATTCAAATTTATTTTGAATGTTTTACTTTGATTATGCAACTTTAAAGGGGATAATTTTGTCGACTGAACCAGTCTTGCTTCCTAACTTATCTGCAGATTTAACTATTTGATCTTTTTTTTGTTTAACAGCTTTTCCTGAAAAATTTGCTCCATCTTCAATACCAAAAATACCTGAATAATAAATATTACTTCTTACAAAGCCGGTTTTAGAAACATTTACATTTTCAGAATACACGTTGCCACTAACTTTGCCGTAAAAAAAAACTTCCTTTGCGAAGATTTTTCCTTTGAACAAACCTGTTTCTAATATTTTGACAATTTTAGCATTAATATTTCCTTTTACTTTTCCTGCTATCTCAATTTCACCTTTAGAATCTATCTCTCCCTCAAATTTTGCATTCTGCCCAATATGGGAAAAACCTACAACCTCTTCATTATTTTTTTTTACTGAACTATTTTTTTTTGAATTTGAAAAAAACATAAATATTAAAAATTATTTTTTAGTAGTTGAGCTAACAATTTGTATTTTAGCTCCCTCTTCGACAATTAAAGATTTATGACTAAGTTTGCCTTTCACATCTGCAGTATTTTTAAGTACAACCCTTTCAGCATTAACATCTCCAAGTACCTTACCAGAAATTTCAGCAGTTTTTTCTGCTGCAATATTTCCAACTACTTCAGATTCTTGTTCTAAAATTGCATCTTCAGCTTTTATATTTCCTTTGAAAATACCACTTATCGTAAAGCCGTCTTTTTCAGTAATATTACCAACTAACGTAGTATCTTTTAATATAATTGTAGGCACAAAATGATTTAAGCTTAAAGAAAATATAATATCAATACTATTTATGTTTAAATATTTATTAAATTTATCGATTATTTTAATTCTCTTTAACTCAAACACTTCCGCATTTGAAAACTCAAAAATAAAAATTAGAGAATTTTCCATAAACAAATATGAAGTTACAATTAAAGAGTTTGAAGAGTTTGCTACTAAAACAAATTTTTTAACAGAGGCAGAAAAAACAGGTGGTGGATATGAATGGGGAATGGGTTGGGAAAAAAGAAAAAATTGGAATTATAAAAACCCGTATGGACAAAAACCAGAAACTAAACTTGAGCCTGCAGTTCATGTCAGTAGATATGAAGCTGAGAAATATTGTAACTACGCTGGAGGAAGACTTCCAACATTTAATGAGTGGAAGCTTGCAGCATATACACAAATCCTAGATTCAAAAAAATTTGAGAAAGGAAAAACCTATCCCTTTCCAAGCGGCCAGATTGCAGAAAACATGAATAGTCAAGATTTAATGAAATTTAATAAGCATGTTGCTGTAACAAAACTACCAGAACAAATTAATAGTCTCGTTGCAATGGGTGGAAATGTTTGGGAATGGAATTCAGATGAAAAAAATAAAGAATCATTAACTTCCGGAGCCTCATGGTGGTATGGATCAAGTAAGACAACCGTTGATCAGGTACAATTTAAACCTTCTAATTTTTATGCAGTCTACGTTGGCTTTAGATGTGCCTTTGATAAATAACTATTGTTTACAAATATCAACCCACTCAGCTTTGACTATGTTACACAACTCATCTGTTGGAATTTTAACGGCTGCATTAATTGCTCCCGCTGCTGGAAAAATTTCAGTAAATGCCTTTAGTGATATGTCTAAATAGATTGGTATATTTTTGGAAAGTCCAAACGGACAAACTCCTCCTACTGGATGACCTGTTTCTAACTCAACTTCACTAGGTGATAACATTTTTCCTTTCATAAATTTTTGTCTAAATTTTTTATTATCAATTCTTGCATCTCCTCTTACAACCACTAGAAGTTTTTCATCATTTTGTAATTTAAAAGCTAAAGTTTTTGCAATTTGACCTTCTTCCACATTAAGCGCTTTTGCAGCCAGCTCAACTGTTGATGTTAAATGGTCAAGTTCTAATACTTTATAATTTAAGTTTCTTTCTTTAAAAAAAGCTTTTACAGAATCTACACTCATAAAAATTTAAATTTTTGCCATATATATTTCATTTTTCATACAACTAGTATTTGCTATTATTTTTTTTTTGAATTAATTAGGGGTTGTGAAAAAACAAGCAAAGCATATTGAAAATATTTTAGAAAGAACTGTATTTGTTTCAAGATGGATTCTTGCTCCGTTTTATCTTGGTTTATCCCTAAGTTTATTAGTTTTGCTTCATCAGTTTATTAAGGAAATTTATACTTTTTTAACTGATATTACGAACACATCGATTGAGTCTGTTCTTTTATTTGTTCTAACCTTAGTTGATATTTCTCTTGCTGGAAATCTGCTCATTATTGTTATTTTTTCTGGATATGAAAACTTTGTCTCAAAAATAAATGTTGCAAATCACGAAGATAAACCAGATTGGATGGGCCATGTTGATTTTACAGATCTTAAAATAAAATTAATTTCGTCCATTGTTGCAATTTCTGGAATCCATCTTCTTAAGATTTTTATGAATCTTAAAAGTTACGATAGAGACACCATAATACTATACGTGGTTGTGCATTTAACATTTGTAGTAAGTGGAGTCTTGCTTGCTTTTATGGACTATCTAATGAGTAAAAGTTACAAATTACAAAAATAATTTGAAGATCAAAATTGCCTTTTCTTAAATATCTAAGAGTTTCTATTACAATTGTTTTTTTATCTTTAATTTTTTTTTTATTTTTTGATTTTTTATTTGGTAAATTGTTATTAGAAAAAACAAATTTACTTACTAATAATCAAATATTTAAAGAAAAAAGAATTAGAGTAGTTCATCCTATATATCATCATACCTTGGCTTCTAACATAAACTTTAAAAGCAAATGGGGTCAGGATGAATTTTTTTTATGTACTAACGCAGATGGATTTAGAATCGATTGTAAAAATCAAAATCAGGAAAATCAAATTTACGATATTGCAATAATTGGTGATAGTTTTGTTGAAGGTTTAGGTATTAACTATGAAAAAACAATAAGTGGTATTTTAGAAAAAGAACTTAATAAAAAAATTATTAACCTTGGTGTTAGCTCTTATTCAACATCAATTTATTTAGAAAAAATAAAATTTCACTTAAAAAATGAATAAAATTTCAGCATCTTATATTGTT
>VHCA01000011.1 GCA_016882225.1 Candidatus Pelagibacterales bacterium | reverse complement strand
AAATTATAAAAAAAAAAAAAAAAAAAAAATTAAACTTGGACAATTTCAGGCTATCGCTGCTATAGGTCAAATTGAACTAATAAATTTTTTCAAAATTAATTTTCAAAGAAAAAAAAAAAACATTTCTCAAATTTTACTAACGCTTGATGATACAGAAGATAGAAGAAGATCATTGAACGCTAAAGAAACTATAAATTACCTACTAAATATGGGTGTTATTCCTGTTGTTAATGAAAATGATACTGTTGCAACTGAGGAAATACGATACGGTGATAATGATCGCCTAGCCGCAAGAGTTGCTCAAATATGCAGCGCGGATTGTTTAGTTATGCTATCTGATGTTGAAGGTCTGTATTCAAAAGATCCAAAAAAAAATAAAGATGCTAAAATTATTTCTAAAGTTTCAGAGATAGATCACTCTATTGAACGACTTGCAACCAAAAGTGTTAGTGATTACGGAAGTGGAGGAATGATTACCAAAATTAAAGCTGCAAAAATTTGCATGCAGTCAGGTTGCGATATGATTCTGACTTCTGGAAAAATTAATAATCCAATTAAAAATTTGATTAAAAATACAAATTTTACTGTGTTTGAATCTAACTCGTCGACGCTTAATGCTAAAAAACAATGGATCCTTAATTCGATAGCTACCAAAGGTTCGTTAGTAATTGATGAGGGCGCAGAAAAGGCTCTTAAAAATAAAAAAAGCCTTCTGCCAGTTGGCGTAAAAGAAGTTAATGGCGATTTCAAAAGAGGGGATTCGGTAAATATTTTAAATCAATCTAATGAAAAAATCGCAACTGGAATTGTCGCGTATTCAAGTGATGAAGCAAAAAAAATTATTGGTCTTAAAACTGAAAAAATAGAAGAAATTTTAGGACATGCAAGCAGAGGTGAAATGGTGCATATTGATAATTTAGTATATCAAAAAACTAAATGAATATTAGATCATTAGAAAAAATTGGAAATAATGCATTACATGCATCAAGAATTTTAACATCCTTAGATGAAAAAATTAAAAATAAAGTTTTAAATGACTATATAAAAATACTTAAAAAAGAAATTAAGCATATTTTATTAGCTAACAAGAAAGATCTTTCATCAAAATCTATAAAAAATCTTAAAAAAAATTATTTAGATAGAATGACTTTAAATGAAAAAAAAATTTACAATATTATTTTATCAGTTCAGGATGTAATTAAAATTAAAGACCCAACCAATAAGATTATTGAGAGATGGAAAAGACCTAACGGAATGATATTAGAAAAAGTAAGTATTCCATTTGGTGTTGTTGCAGTTATTTACGAGTCTCGGCCTAACGTAACTGCAGATGTCTCTACTCTCTGTTTTAAGTCTGGAAATGCAGTAATTTTAAGGGGTGGAAGCGAAACTACTCATTCAAATAAAATTTTATCTGACCTTTTTCGAAAGGCTCTTAAAAAAAATAAAATTGATTCAAATGTAGTGCAATTTATTCAAGATAAAAACCGTAAAGTAGTTGATTTACTACTTTCAAAAATGGAAAAATATATAAATGTAATAATACCAAGGGGTGGAAAAAATCTTGTAAAAAAAGTTAAAGAAAAATCAAATGTTCCAACTATTGGTCATTTAGAAGGTGTGTGTCACACCTATGTTGATGAGAATGCTGATCTAGGCATGGCAAAAAAAGTTACATTAAATGCAAAGATGAGAAATACAAGCATTTGTGGTTCAACAGAAACTTTGTTAATTCATAAAAAAAATATCAAAAGTCATCTTCACCCTATTTTAAATTTACTTTCTATAGCAGGATGTAAAATTAAAGGAGATAAAATAGTTGTTAAAAATTTTAAAAGAGCTGAGTTAGCTACAGTAAAAGATTGGGGTAAAGAATTTTTAGACTCAATTATTGCAGTAAAAATTGTAAACAACATTCAAGAAGCAATAAATCATATCAATCGTTATGGCACACATCATACTGATGCAATAATTACTGATAACAAAAAAAATGCTGAATTTTTTTTAAAAAAAGTAGATAGTGCTATCGTGCTTCACAATGCATCTACACAGTTTGCTGATGGAGGTGAATTTGGATTTGGAAGCGAAATTGGAATATCAACTACAAAGCTTCCACCACGAGGACCTGTTGGACTTCAGCAATTAGTTACATATAAATATATGGTTCGAGGACATGGGCAAACTAGACCTTAATTTTTTGTGAAAATAGGAATTCTGGGAGGAACTTTTGATCCTCCACACAGTGGTCATTTATCAATTTCATTAGAGGTTTATAAAAAATTTAGCCTAAATAAAATTATTTGGTTAGTAACTGAAAAAAATCCCCTAAAAATCAACAGACCATTAAAAAATATTGAAGAAAGGTTATCGGCTTGTAAAAAAATTATTAGTAAAAATAAAAATTTAATCTCAATAGTTTTTTTAGAACAATTATCAAAATCAAATTTTTTGTATGAAAATATTAGATATCTTCTAAGTAAGAATAATAATAAATACTACTTTATAATGGGGGCTGATAGTTTTATTAATTTTTATAAATGGAAAAATTACAAAAAAATTTTAGACAAAGTACCTATAATTGTAGTAAATAGGCAGAATTATAACATAAAATCTTTGAACTCACTTACTGCTCAAAAGCTATCAAACCTGAAATCAAATTTTATCAATAATAAAAACTTTAAAAATAAATGGACCTTTTTAAATACTAAAGGCGTAAGCATCTCCTCTTCAGAAATTAGAAATAAAGTTAATGGAAGTTAAAAAAGATCAGCTTTTAAAAAAAATAATTCAAATTTTAGACGATAATAAAGCTCAAAACATAGTTGCAATTAACTTAGAGAATAAAAGTAATATTGCTGATCATATGGTAGTTGCAAGCGGTACTTCTTCAAGACATATACAATCTATTTCTGAAAATACTTTAGAGGAACTTACAAAAATTGGTATTAAAAACTGCAAGATTGAAGGAAAAAATAGTGACGCCTGGAAATTAATTGATGCAATTGAGGTAATTGTACATATTTTTCATCATGAACAAAGAAAACACTACGATCTTGAAAAAATGTGGGAAGACCACTCACCTCAGCAAAAAATATTAATCTAAAAAATGAAAATAAAACTTCTTTGTTTAGGAAGACTAAACAAGGAAATAGAAAATGAACTTTGTGAAAGATATCTTAAAAGAACTAATATTTTAAAAAAAAGTGGAATATCAGATTTAACTATTGATCATTTAAATATAGAAAATTTAAAAAAAAGATTAAATAGCTCAAAAGAAAAAAGTTTTTTTTTTGAATTAAGTGAAAAAGGTAAATCTTATTCAACACATGATTTTGTTCAAAAGTTGAACTATCTAATTACAAACTCATTTAAATATTGTTTTTTTATTATTGGTAAGCCAGATGGAAACAAGGAAAATCTAATAAAAGCTGATGAAAAAATTTGTTTAAGTAAAATGACTTTTACTCATTCGTTAAGCAGAGTAATACTTGTAGAACAAATTTACAGATGTGCAACAATTATGATAAACCATCCCTATCATAAATAAAAAATGAAAAAATTTTTAATATATCTTCTACTTTCAATATTTATATTACCTACATTTACACTCTCACAAAAAAAAGATTCTCTTTATGAAAAATTAGATCTTTTTGGAGATATATTAGATACCGTTGGTAAAGAGTATTACAAACCTATAAACGAAGGCAATGTTATCGATGGAGCGATAAATGGCATGCTCCAATCTCTTGATCCTTACTCATCATACATGAGTCCTCAGACATTTAAGAATATGAACACTGAGACCAAAGGTGAATTTGGAGGACTTGGTATTGAAGTAACTATGGAACAAGGTCTTGTAAAAGTGATATCGCCGATTGATGAAACTCCAGCTGAAAAAGCAGGAGTTAAATCTGGAGATTTTATAATCAAGCTAGATGAAAAACAGGTTAAAGGCATGACCTTGGATGAGGCTGTAAATACTATGAGAGGAAAAAGCGGAACCTCAATTACACTTACAATAAGAAGAACGGATGTTGACGACCCAATTGTTTTGAAGATTACTAGAGAAATTATTAAAACTCGCTCTGTTGTCTCTGAAATAAAAGAAAAAGAAAACATAGGTTATTTAAGATTAAGATCTTTTAATGAAAAGAGTGGAGATGAGCTTATCGACAAAATAAAAGAGCAGGTTAAAAAAAAACCTGATCTTACTGGATTTATTTTAGATCTTAGAAATAATCCTGGAGGATTACTATCGCAGGCAATTAAAGTGTCAGATGCATTTCTTGAAAGTGGTGAAATAGTTTCAACAAAAGGAAGAGACACAAAAGATATTAAAATCTATAACGCAAAAAAAGGTGATGAGACTAAAGGAAAACCTCTTATAGTTCTAATTAATAGAGGATCTGCCTCCGCATCCGAAATAGTAGCTGGTGCACTTAAAGATAATAAAAGAGCAACAATAGTTGGAGAAAAATCTTTTGGAAAAGGATCTGTTCAATCTATTATTCCATTATCTAATAAAGGCGGACTGAGGCTTACAACTGCAAAGTATTATCTTCCAAGTGGAGCAACTATAGAGGAGATTGGGGTGCAGCCCGACATTAAAGTAGAACAAAAAAAAGATGACTTTAAAATTAACGATCCAATAAATGATAATCAACTAATTTACGCATTAAAACTTCTTCAAGCTTCATGATTCCTAATAACCAACTGCCTTATAGGAAAGGGGTTGGTATTATGCTTATAAATTCTAATAATAAAATATTTGTTGGAAGAAGAATTGATAATACTAAAGCTTGGCAAATGCCACAGGGTGGCGTTGATGATAGCGAAAACTTAGAGACTGCTGCAAAAAGAGAGTTAAAAGAAGAAACTGGAATTTTTTCAATAAAAATTTTAAAACAATCAAAAAAAGAATTTGTCTATGATCTCCCTGAAGAGTTAATAGGAAAAATTTGGAACGGGAAATTTAAAGGACAGATCCAAACATGGTTTTTAATTCAATTTACCGGCAAAGATAATGAAATTAATCTTAAACAAAAAAAAGCTGAATTTTACGAGTGGAAATGGACTAATATTAACGACCTTCCAAAAATTATTGTTCCATTTAAAAAGAAACTCTATCAAGATGTGATAAAAGAATTTGAGAGTCTTTTAGGACTTTAGATTATTTATTTGTTCTATAGTAGTATTAAGTAAATAAGCATCTCTATCCGATAAATCTTTTGAAGTAATTTTTTGCTCAGCATCTTCTTTGATTTTTTTTAACTCTTCACCATCAAACTGGCTGTTTTGATATAAATCCTGAACCAAAAGATTAAGTTTGTTATTAGAAAACTCAACAACACCACCTGTTGAAAAAAAAGTATCTGATCCAGCTGTATCTTTTGCGATTATTTTGCCAGGCCTTAAAAAAGTTATTAATGCTATATGGTCTTTGAATATTTCCATATCGCCTTCAATTCCTGGAATTACCACACTTTCTACCTGCTTAGATAAAGCGACTGCTGTTGGTGTAATTAGTTCAAGCTGTAACTCTGATGTCATTAATATAATTAAGCGGCCGCATCTGCTGCCATTTTTTCTGCTTTTTGAATTGCTTCTTCAATTGTACCAACCATATAAAAAGCTGCCTCAGGCAAGTGATCATATTGGCCTTTACAAATAGCATCAAATCCTTTGATAGTAGATTGAAGATCTACAAGCTTTCCGGGTGATCCGGTGAACACTTCTGCAACAAAGAAAGGTTGAGATAAAAATCTTTGTATTTTTCTAGCTCTAGAAACTACTAATTTATCTTCTTCAGATAATTCATCCATACCTAGGATTGCTATAATGTCTTGTAAGGATTTATAGTTTTGGAGAATTTTTTGAACCTCCCTAGCAACTCTATAGTGATCATCTCCAACTATTCGTGGATCTAAAATTCTTGAAGTTGAGTCTAGAGGATCGACTGCAGGATAAATTCCAAGTTCTGCAATTTGTCTAGACAACACAGTTGTTGCATCTAGGTGAGAGAAGGATGTTGCTGGCGCAGGATCTGTTAAGTCGTCTGCTGGAACGTAAATCGCTTGAACAGATGTAATAGATCCTTTGCTAGTTGTTGTAATTCTTTCTTGTAAATTTCCCATATCCGTTGCAAGTGTTGGCTGATAACCAACCGCAGACGGTATTCTTCCAAGTAATGCTGAAACTTCAGATCCTGCTTGAGTAAATCTAAAAATATTATCGACGAAAAATAAAACATCTTGACCTTCTTTATCTCTAAAATACTCAGCTAGTGTTAAACCGGATAATGCAACTCTTGCTCTTGCTCCTGGAGGCTCATTCATCTGTCCATAAACAAGAGCAGCCTTTGATCCAGGTCCATCCGTTTTAATAACACCAGACTCAATCATTTCATGGTACAAGTCGTTTCCTTCTCTTGTTCTTTCACCAACTCCAGCAAACACAGAATATCCGCCGTGTGCTTTAGCAACGTTATTAATTAACTCCATAATCAAAACTGTTTTTCCAACGCCAGCTCCTCCAAATAGTCCAATTTTACCACCTCTTGAGTAGGGAGCTAAAAGATCAATAACCTTAATACCCGTCACTAGAACCTCAGTTTCTGTTGATTGATCAACATACTTTGGAGCACTTCTATGGATTGGCCAACTTTCTTTTGTTTTTAGATCACCTCTTTGATCAATAGGCTCACCTATTACATTTATTATTCTTCCTAAAGTTTCAGGACCAACTGGAACTTTAATTGGATGACCAGTATTTAAAACTTTGTCACCACGCTTTAAACCTTCGGTACTATCCATTGCAATTGTTCTGACAGTATTTTCACCTAAATGCTGGGCAACTTCTAAAACAACTCGTAATCCATTGTTATCACACTCTAATGCAGTTAAAATTTCAGGAAGCTGTCCATCAAACTTAACATCAACTACAGCTCCGATAACTTGAACAATTCTTCCAGACTGATTCGTGGCCATTATAATGACTCCGCTCCTGATATGATTTCAATTAACTCTTTTGTAATTACTGCCTGACGTGTTCTATTATAATTAATAGTAAGTCTAGAAATTAGATCTCCTGCATTTCTTGTTGCATTATCCATCGCAGTCATTCTTGATCCTTGTTCACTTGCCTGATTTTCAAGAAAAGCTTTATATATTTGGGTTGCTATATTCTTTGGTAATAAGTTTTCTAATATTTCATTTTCATCTGGCTCATAATCATATGACTGTAGATTTTTATCTTTAGTACTATCTGTTTTGTCTGTTTGATTAGACTCAGCTGGAATAATCTGTTGCTGCTGTGGAATTTGAGAGATTACGCTTTTAAATTTATTATAAAAAATTGTGCAGATATCAAACTCATCTTTTGTAAATAAATTAAGTATTTTATCAGCTATTTCAGATGCTTTTGAGAAAGTTATTACCTTCTCCTCTTTCAAACTTATTTTTTCAATTACATACTCAGAATACTTTCTTTTAAGCTGATCATAAGCTTTGTTTCCAACAATAATAATTTTTAACTTTTTATTTTCTCCTAATACTTTTTCAAAATACAACTTCGCTTTCCTACAAATATTAGTATTAAAGCCCCCACACAAACCTCTGTCTGAACTTAAAACAAGACATAAGTGTGTCTCGTTTCTTTGGTTGCCTACTAGTAATTTTGGTGCTGAATTAACATCGGTTATAGACTGTTTTAAGTTTTGAATTACTTGGTTCATCTTTTCAGAATAGGGTCTAGCATTTTCAACATTTTCTTGAGCTTTTCTCAATTTAGCAGCGGCTACCATTTTCATGGCCTTAGTAATCTTTTGAGTAGATTTAACACTTGTAATTCTATTTCTTAAAGTTTTAAGACTAGGCATTATTTTTTAAAGTCCTTTTTAAAGTTAGTTAAAAATTGTTTTAGTTTTTGTTCAGTTTTTTCATCTAACTTTCCTGATAATTTTATTTCATTTAATATGTCTGGTGCTTCATTTTTAATTTTTGCTAGTAATTTCTTTTCAAAGTTTTTAATTTGATTAAGTTCAATATCGTCTAAAAAACCTCTAACCCCCGAAAAAATTGATATAACCTGTTCTTCAACTTTTAAAGGAGAATACTGATCCTGTTTAAGTAATTCTGTTAATTTTGATCCTCGATTTAATAATTTTTGAGTTGCAAGATCTAAATCTGATCCAAATTGAGCAAATGCTGCCATTTCTCTATACTGAGCTAACTCTAATTTTATTGATCCAGAAACTTGCTTCATGGCTTTTATCTGGGCTGCAGATCCAACTCTTGATACTGAGATTCCAACATTCACCGCAGGTCTAATACCCTTATAAAATAGCTCAGTTTCTAAAAATATTTGACCATCAGTAATAGATATAACATTTGTTGGAATATAAGCTGAAACATCGCTCGCTTGTGTCTCGATAATTGGTAGTGCAGTAAGTGATCCTCCTCCGTTTTTCTCATTTAGTTTTGCTGCTCTCTCAAGCAATCTACTGTGTAAATAAAAAACGTCTCCTGGATAAGCTTCCCGCCCAGGTGGTCTTCTAAGTAAAAGTGACATTTGCCTGTAAGCTACCGCCTGTTTTGAAAGATCATCATAAATAATCAAAGCATGCATCCCATTATCTCTAAAATATTCCCCCATAGTACAGCCTGTATATGGAGCTAAAAATTGAAGTGGAGCAGGATCAGATGCTGTTGCTGCAACAACAATGGTATAATCCATTGCTCCAGCATCCTCTAAAGTCTTAACTATCTGAGCTACACTTGATCTTTTTTGGCCAATTGCAACATAAATACAGTATAATTTTTTACTCTCTTCATTAGATTTATTAATTTCTCTTTGATTAATTATTGTATCAATTGCAATTGCAGTTTTTCCTGTTTGTCTATCACCTATAATAAGCTCTCGTTGACCCCTTCCAACCGGAATAAGACTATCAATCGCTTTTAATCCAGTTTGCATTGGCTCACTCACGGATTTTCTCGGTATTATTCCTGGAGCTTTAATCTCAACCCTTCGTCTATTTGCTTTTTTATCTATATCACCTTTTCCATCAATTGGATTACCAAGACCATCTACGACTCTACCTAACAAAGATTTTCCAACTGGAACGTCAACGATAGATTTTGTTCTTTTTACTAAATCACCTTCTTTTATATTTGAGTCATCTCCAAATATAACTACACCCACATTTTCAGTCTCAAGATTTAAGGCCATACCTTTGGTACCTTCGCTAAACTCAACCATCTCACCTGCCTGAACATCATCTAGGCCGTAAACTCTTGCTATACCATCTCCAACATTTAAAACTTGTCCTACCTCAGAAACATCGGCTTGAGTTCCAAAATTTTTGATTTGATCTTTTAAGATATTGGTAATTTCTGATGGATTAATTTTCATTAAACTCTCATTAAATTAGTTAATTTATTTTTTATTGAAGTATCAATAAGTGTACTTCCTATTTTTAAAACAGAGCCAAGTATTAAGCTTTGATCAACTTCATATGTTATGCTAATTTTTTTATTTAATACACTTACTAACTTATCTTGAATATTTTTCTTTTCTTGATCAGAAATTGGATGAGATAATTTAAGAGTTGCAGATAGTAATCCTTTTTTTTGTGCAAGATATTCAAAAAAAATTTTAATAATTTTTTCTACATAAAAAAAACGTCTGTTCTTATTTAGAACTTTTAGAAAGTTTAAAAAAGTTTTTGAAAATTGTAATTTCTTAGCTAGTTCATTTATAACACCATCAATTACACCATATTGAAATGTTGGATTTTTTATAAATTTTTGTAAATCGTTATTATGATCTATAACTTCTTTTAAATTTGTAAAATCTTTTTCTATTACTTCAATTTCTTTTTGATCTGATGCTATATCATATATTGCGTGAGCGTATCGATGTATGTCACTCAAAGTCTTCATAAACTAAAGTCATTATAGTTTAATTTTGGAGGGGTCTCGTAGCATGTGTAGAAAAATGTATCAAGAAGGTATTTTGCTATTTCTTAAAATTATCTTAAACTAATAGGATCAACGTCTAACGAGATTGAAACATTCTTTTTTAATTTAAGACTTCTTAACCACTTCTTAAGTTCATTTTGAGGAAATTTATCGTTTGGATATTTTATAAGTAATCTTGATCTAAATTTTCCCTTTAAAAGTGAAATTGGAGCTGATACTGGACCTAAAACTTTTGCATACTCAATAAATGGAAAATTATTTTTTAAATATAATGAAAAAGCTTTTGTATCAAATTTATTTGTTCCAGAGACAATTATTGAAATAAATTTTGAAAACGGAGGAAGATTAGAGTCTTTTCTAAAATTCAATTCATTATCATAAAAAGATAAATCGTCCCTTCTAGAAATGGCTTGTAATACAGTATTTTCCTTTTGATGAGTTTGTAAATAAACAATAGAGTTATTATCCTCTCTTCCGGCTCTACCCGTCAATTGGTTTAGCAACTGATATGTTTTTTCAGAGCTTCTTACGTCATTTCCTAAAAAACTTGTGTCAGAATTAATTACAACTATGCAATTTAAGTTAGGAAAATGAAAGCCTTTAGATATGAGCTGCGTTGCTACTATGATGCTGGCATTTTCACTTTTAATCTTTTGAAGAATTTCCTCAGCATCTTCCTCATTTTTTATAAAGTCGCTTGAGAAGAGAATAATTTTATTTTTTGGAAAAATTGATTGAATTTCTTCGTAAACTTTTTCAACTCCAACACCATAAAATAAAAAATTACACAAACCATCTTTATTACATTTATTTTTTAAAGAAGCTTGATGGTCGCAATAATGGCAAATTAATTTTTCATATTCTTTATGATACGTAAGATAAACAGAACAATTCGGACAGGATTGTCTCGTTCCGCATTTAGAACAAATTACAAAATTTGAGTATCCACGTTTATTTAAAAAAAATAAAATTTGTTTTTTATTGATTAAATATTCTTTCAAATCATCAATTATCGAAGGAGAAATAAATTTTATTGGCTTTACTAGTTTTTCTTTTGATAAATCTACAAATTTAACTTTAGGAAAACTTACGTCTCTATATCTTTTACTAATATAATAATAATTAAACTTTTTTATTTTATAATTATAATAAGTCTCTAATGATGGTGTTGCAGATACAAGTAAAATAGGTATTTTTTCAATTGAAGCATACAAAATTAACATATCTCTTGCATTATAAGTTATCTGCTCTTCTTGTTTAAAAGATTGATCATGTTCTTCATCTACAATAACTAGGCCTAGATTTTTAAATGGTAAAAAAAGAGATGACCTTGTGCCAACAACAAAATTTATTTTTCCGTTTAATAATCCATCCCAAATTTTTTTTTTTTCACTTTGCTTGACTAAAGAATGCCATGATGGTGGCTTAATATTAAAATATTCTTCTAATCGATCTAACATATCTTTTGTCAAAGCTATCTCGGGTAAAACTAAAAGAACTTGAAAACCTCTATCTAAAAAATATTTAATTTTTTTTAAATAAATAAGAGTTTTTCCACTTCCGGTAACTCCGTGTAGTAGAGTGCAAGAATATTCTTTGTCTTTAATTACATCAGTTAAATATTCATAGGATTTTTGTTGGGTAGAGTCTAAAAGTATTTCTTTTTCAATTTTTGAATTTTCGAAATTATTATTTTCTTGAATTTTTTTTTTATTTTTTGCCTGAAAATAAGGATTAAAAATAAATAATTTTAATACTAAACCTAGTTCAATAAGATTATAAGTTGCAAACCTTATTATAAACTCTATTTTTGATTTCGATAGTTTTTGTAAATCTAACTTTTCAAATACTGGCCTAAATTTTATATTTTTTTTTGTAACAGAAGGTTTTAAAGACCATATAACTCCAACAATTTTTTTATTATTAAACGGAACTAAAACAAAATCACCCACCTCAAGTGCTTCATCCTTTTCATTTAAATAAGTAAAAGGATGATCGAACTTTAACGGTAGAAGAACGTCAACTTTCATTGATATTACTAGTTTATTTCTTAATATAAATTTTATAGTCTAAATAAATGGAAATATTCTTAGACTCCTCCGATATTAATGAAATTAAGCTTCTAAACAAAGCTAATTTAGTAGATGGAATAACTACAAATCCATCTTTACTTTCAAAATCAGGCAATGACTTTAAAAATGTTCTTAAAGATATTTGTAAAGAAGTTAGTGGCCCAGTAAGTGCCGAAGTAACAGCAACAGATCTTCCTGGAATGCTTAAAGAGGCAGAAATTTTAAAAAAAATTGCAAAAAATATAATAATTAAAGTTCCATTAACGTGGAATGGTCTTCAAGCATGTGAAATTTTATCTAAAAAAAAAACTAAAGTTAATGTTACTTTGTGTTTTTCTCCAACTCAAGCACTTTTGGCTGCAAAAGCAGGAGCAAGCTATATATCCCCTTTTATAGGCAGGTTGGATGATATAGGGGAAAATGGCGTTGAGTTAATACAAGAAATTAAATCTATTTATAAAAATTACAAAAACATAAACACAAAAATACTTGCGGCATCTATTAGGAGTGTTGAGCATGTAATAAAGGTTGCAAAAATAGGAGCAGATGTTGCAACGATACCAACAAAAATTTTTAAAGAATTATATAAACACTCTTTAACTGATAAAGGACTTGAGTCTTTTCTTTCTGATTGGAAAAAATCAGGAATGCAAATTTAAAAATGAATTGCTCTTTTATCCACAGCTAAAGCTGCTTCTTTAACGGCCTCTGTTAATGTTGGGTGCGCATGACATGTTCTTGCAATATCTTCTGAACTTGCGCCAAATTCCATAGCAAGAGCTAATTCCGCAATTAAATTACCGGCGTCGGGTCCAATTATATGAACTCCTAGGATACGGTCTGTAGTTGCATGCGCTAAAATTTTTACAAATCCATCTGACTCATCATTAACTTTAGCTCTCGAATTTGCGATAAAAGGAAATTTTCCAACTTTGTATGAAACTTTTGACTCTTTCAATTGTTCTTCGGTTTTTCCAACTGAAGCAATTTCAGGAGAAGTATAAATCACTCCTGGAATAACATCGTAGTTTACGTGACCATACTTTCCAGAAATTAGTTCAGCAACAGCTACTCCTTCTTCTTCAGCCTTATGAGCTAACATAGGTCCATCAATCACATCTCCTATGGCATATACATTTTCGATATTAGTTTTATATTTTTTATCAACAATTACTTTTTTTTTGCTATCAAGTTTAATTCCAATTTTTTCAGCATTTAAACCTTCCGTATTTGGTTTTCGTCCTACAGATATTAGAACGATATCACACTCTATTTCGCTTCTAGATCCATTTTTATCAACCTGAACGGTTGCTCCATTTTTAGTTTTTTTAATACCAACAACTTTAGTAGAGAGATCAAATGTCATTCCTTGTTTTTTAAGAATTTTTAAAAAGTTATCAGATACCTCTCTATCCATTCCTGGTGTAATATGATCTAAAAACTCAACTACATGCACTTCAGATCCCAGTCTTAGCCAAACCGACCCCATCTCAAGGCCAATGTATCCTGCGCCTATAACAACTAATTTTTTTGGGACTTTTTCTAAAACTAAAGCTCCGGTGGATGAAACTATTGTTTTTTCATCTATTTCAATACCTGGAATTGAAACTGATGTTGAACCTGTTGCGATAACTACTTTTTTAAAATTAATTTTTTGAGAATTTTTTTTATTATCAGTAACTGAGAGGGTATTCTTATCAACAAAAGAGGCATGACCTTTAATGTACGTAACCTTGTTCTTTTTAAACAAAAACTCAATTCCTTTTGTAAGTCCATCAACAGACTTAGATTTGTGACCCATCATTTTTGATAAATCTAAGCTTGGTTCGCCAACGTTTATTCCAATGTTTTTAAATTCTTTTTTTGCTTTATGAAAAAGTTCAGAGGAGTGTAATAAAGCTTTTGAAGGTATACATCCTACATTTAAACAGGTTCCTCCTAAAGTTCCTCTAGATTCTATACAAACAACTTTATTCCCAAGTTGCGCAGCTCTGATTGCGCAAACATAACCTCCTGGACCTCCTCCAATTATTGCTACATCAAAATTTTCCATTATTAAATTTTATAAATTTAAAAATAATCTTCTTGGATCTTCTAGATACTCTTTAACTCTAACCAAAAAAGAAACTGCGTCTCTTCCATCGATTATTCTATGATCATAAGTTAATGCCACATACATGATGGGTCTTATTGCAATTTGTCCATCTATTACGATTGGTCTTTGCACAATATTATGCATTCCAAGAACCCCTGATTGTGGAGGGTTAATAATTGGAGTTGATAACATCGACCCATAAATTCCACCGTTAGTAATTGTAAAAGTACCACCCTGAAGCTCTTCAATTGATAACTGTCCAGATTTAGCTCTCTCACCGAGTTCGATTATTTTCTTTTCTATATCTGCAAACGACAACTGATCAGCATCTCTTACTACCGGAACTACTAGACCTTTTTCAGTTCCTACTGCAACTCCAATATTATAATAATTTTTATAAACTATTTCATCATTTTGCACCTCAGCATTAACTATTGGAAAAGATTTTAATGCATTAACGCAAGACTTTACAAAAAAAGACATAAATCCAAGCTTAACCCCATATCTTTTTTCAAAACGAAACTTATTATCCGCTCTCATTTCAATAATTCGAGACATATCAACCTCATTAAAGGTTGTAAGCATCGCTGCAGAATTTTGAGCTTCTTTTAATCTTTTAGAAATAGTCGAACGAAGCCTTGTCATCTTAACTCTCTCTTCCTCACCCTTTGAAACTCTCGACTGAGAAGGGGGAAAGGACTGACCCATTGCTTCAAGCAGATCCTCTTTTAAAATTCTTCCATCTTTTCCAGAACCACTTATAGTATTAATGTCTATTTTATTTTCCTCAGCAACTCTTCTTGCTGCTGGAGATACTAAAAATTCTTTTTCAACCTTTGCCTCTGAAGTCTTCTTACTTGACGTAACATTGGTATTTTCTTTCATCACCGTAGGCTTTGATGCTGTACTTCTTCCAGTTCCAGGTTCAATAGATGCAAGAGTTGCACCAACTTTTACAGAAGTTCCTTCTTTAGCTATAATTTCAGAAAGTACCCCGGCTTCAGGTGCTGGAACTGAAACACTAACTTTGTCGGTCTCAAGTTCAACTAAAGCTTCGTCAGAGTTCACTTGATCACCAACTGATTTAAGCCATTTTGATACAGTTGCTTCGGTTACAGATTCACCGAGCGTTGGAACAATTATTTTTTTTCCCATGAAACTATAATAATACTTTTGATATTAAGTCCTCTTGTTCTTGCATATGCGTTTTTATGTAACCAGTAGCAGTAGATGCAGAGGCCTCACGTCCAATATACTTCACTTTTCTTGATTTCGCTCTAACTAAATCAAGCGTCCAATCAATATATTTTTCTACATAAGTCCAGGCTCCCATATTTTCTGGCTCCTCTTGACACCAAATAAATTCATCAGCATTTTTAAAACGTTTTAAAAATTCAGCTAATTTTCTTACAGGAAATGGGTAAAGCTGTTCTATTCTTAAAAGTTGAACTCTGGTGTTTCTAATTGTTTCTCTTTTTTCTGAGATTTCAAAATAAATCTTTCCAGTACACAAAACTATTCTTTTAATATTTTCATCTTTTTCAAGTTTAATAAGATTATACATAGGATAATCAGCATGATCTGGGAGAATCCTGTGAAATGAATTTTCAGTCAAAAAATCTTCGATCTCTGAAACGCACCGTTTGTGTCTTAAGAGTGATTTTGGTGAAAAAATAATAAGAGGCTTTCTAAACTTTCTATGTATTTGTCGTCTTAGCGCGTGGAAGTAATTTGCAGGCGTTGTACAATTAACTACTTGTAAATTTTCTTGTGCACAAGCTTGTAAATATCTCTCAATTCTTGCTGAAGAGTGCTCTGGACCTTGTCCTTCGTAACCATGAGGCAGTAACATCACAATACCACTTGCTCTAGTCCATTTTTTTTCACCAGAACTTATAAACTGATCAAATATAACTTGAGCACCATTTGCAAAATCACCAAACTGTGCTTCCCAAAGAACTAGTGTTTCTGGAGAAGATAGTGAGTATCCGTATTCAAAACCCAAAACTCCAAACTCTGATAATAAGCTATCAATTATCTCAAATTGAGCTTGCTTATCATCCAGGTTTTTAAGTGGATAATATTTTTCTCCTGTATTTTGATCCACTACACAAGCATGCCTTTGACTGAATGTACCTCTGGAAGAATCTTGACCCACAAACCTAACTGGATATCCTTCAACTAATAAAGTTGCAAAAGCCAAACTTTCAGCTGTTGACCAGTCAAAACCAACTCCTGTTTCAAACATTTTTTTCTTTGCATCAAAAATTCTTTTAATAGTTGGGTGAAAATCTAAATTTTTTGGAAGATAAGAAATTTGATCTTGAACTTTATTAATTAAATCTAATGTAACACCCGTTATACCTCTTCGATCTGAACCAATTTCTGTAGTAAATTTAGACCAAGAACCCGTAAACCAATCATGGTCATTTGGAATATAATTTTTTGATGACTGAAACTCATCATCAAGAAATTTCCTAAATTTTGCTTTTTCAGAACTTATTTGATCTTTGGAAAACAATCCTTCAGCAACAAGTTTTTCTCCGTAAATATTTAGTGCTGTTGGATGAGACCTTATTTTTTTATACATTAACGGCTGAGTGAAAGATGGCTCGTCTCCTTCATTATGACCAAACCTTCTGTAACAAATAATATCAATTACAACGTCTCTCTTAAATTTTTGTCTAAATTCTGTTGCAACTCTAGCACAATAGACCACTGACTCTGGATCGTCAGAATTAACATGCAATATTGGTGCTTGAACCATTTTTGCAACTTCAGACGGATAGGGAGATGATCTTGCATATGCTGGGCTTGTGGTAAAACCAATTTGATTATTAACAATTATATGTATTGTACCCCCAGTATTATGGCCCTTTAACCCTGACATAGCAAAACACTCAGCAACAATACCCTGTCCAGCAAAAGCCGCATCTCCATGTAGTAGCACCGGAACAACTTTTACTCTTTCAGGATCATTATGAAAAAATTGCTTTGCTCGAGTTTGTCCTAAAACCACTGGATTAACTGCTTCTAAATGAGAAGGGTTTGAAGTTAAACTTACGTGAACCTTTACCCCTGAAAAATCTCTATCTGCAGATGCACCTAAGTGATATTTTACATCTCCAGAAACTCCTGCGGTTTCTGGTCCTGGGTCACCAGAAAATTCTTTAAAGATTTTTTTAAAGGGTTTTTGTATTACGTTTGCAAGTATATTTAGTCTTCCACGATGTGGCATTCCTATCTTCACTTCTTTAACTCCTAAAGATCCACCAACCTTAATTATTTGTTCTAAAGCAGGAATAAGGGACTCACAACCATCAAGGCCAAAGCGTTTCGTTCCAACAAATTTTGTATGACAATAAGTTTCAAAACCTTCAGCTTCTACTAATCTGTTAAAAATAAATTTTTTACCTAATGCAGTAAATGACTCATCTTTTCCTTTGTTTTCTATTCTTTCTTGTATCCATCTTTTTTCCTCTGGGTCACCCATATGCATGAATTCAACTCCAATTTTAGAGCAATATGTTTTGTAAAGAACTGATAAAATTTCATTAACAGTTGCATACTCAAAGCCCAAAACTTTATCTAAAAATATCTTTCTATCTCTATCTTCTTTTTTAAAACCATATGTCTCTGGATCAAGTTCAGGATGATAAACTTTTTCATTAAGATTTAATGGATCTAAATCAGCCATTAAATGTCCACGAATTCTGTAGGCTCTTATCATCATAATTGCTCTTACAGAATCTATTGTTGATTTTTCTACAATTGATCTTTCATCTAGTATTTTTTCTTGATTAGGTAATGATTTTATTTTTTCTCGTTGTATAAGTTTTTCATTTAATAAAGTTGGACTTAAATCTTTAGGTAAATATTTTTCATAAAAATCTAAATCACCATTAACTATATGCTTAATCTTTTTTGGAGCCCAACTCGGTCCTTGATTTAGATCACCATTTTTTTTTATATCTCCCAAACCATCAAAGAACTGTCTCCAGCTTTGGGATAGACTGTCTGGGTTTTCCTTATATTTGCTATAAAGCTCCTCTATATAAGCAGAATTATTTCCGGCCAAAAATGATGTTTTTTCAAATACTACATTTGGATTTTTAACAGCCATAAGTCTAAAGGTTAGTAAATTATCATCTCTTTATTTTGTCAAATAAAGTTTTTCCAATCTCAGCTGGTGAGTTAGCAACAGTAATTCCACATGATTTCATTTTTTCAATTTTATCTTTTGCAAGACCCTTTCCACCTGAAATAATTGCACCTGCATGTCCCATTCGTCTTCCTGGAGGCGCTGTTGTTCCAGCAATAAAACCAACGACAGGTTTTTTTATTTTAGAAAACTTTAAAAACTCTGCGGCATCTTCCTCAGCATTTCCACCAATTTCACCAATCATAATTATTGAATCTGTATCTTTATCCTTTAAAAAAAGTTCAAGACAATCAATAAAATTTGTTCCGTTTACGGGATCTCCTCCAATTCCTATGCAAGTTGATTGACCTAAACCAAGCTCTGTAACTTGGGCAACTGCTTCATAGGTTAACGTTCCTGATCTAGATACAATTCCAACTGTTCCTTTTTTATGGATATGACCAGGCATAATACCAATTTTACACTCTTCAGGAGTAATAATTCCTGGACAGTTCGGCCCTATTAGTCTTGATTTTGAATTTTTAAGTTTCTCTTTAACCTTAATCATATCGATCACAGGTATTCCCTCAGTAATGCAAACAATCAGAGGAACTCTTGCGTCAATCGCTTCAAAAATAGCAGCGGCGGCATAAGGCGCTGGTACATAAATCATTGTTGCATCTGGATTTACTTTTTCAACAGCCTCAGCAACTGTATTAAAAACAGGTTTTCCTAGGTGCTTTTGCCCACCTTTTTTTGGAGTAACGCCTCCAACTAAATTAGTGCCGTATGCAATTGCCTGCTCGGAGTGAAAAGTTCCGTGGGTTCCAGTAAAACCCTGGCATATGACCTTTGTATTTTTATTAACTAAAACTGACATTAGGATGTAGCCTCAACTACTTTTTTTGCAGCATCCCCAAGATTGCTAGCGGAGATTATTTTTAATCCAGAGTCTTTTAATATCTTATTTCCTTTATCAACATTAGTTCCTGCCAGTCTAACTACTAAAGGAATTTTTAATTCTATTTCTTTTGCGGCATCTACGACTCCTTGGGCAAGAACATCGCAGCGCATTATTCCGCCAAATATATTAATAAGTATGCCTTTTACATTTTTATCAGACAGAATAATTTTAAAAGCTGCAGAAACTTTTTCTTTTGATGCTCCACCTCCTACATCAAGAAAATTGGCTGGTTCAGATCCATAAAATTTAATAATGTCCATGGTAGCCATTGCAAGACCAGCTCCATTAACCATACACCCTATGCTTCCATCCAATTTAATATATGCAAGATCGTATTTACTTGCCTCAATTTCCATAGGATCTTCTTCATTAAGATCTCTGAGTGCTTTAATATCTGGATGTCTAAATAAAGAATTATCATCAAAGCTTATTTTGGCATCAAGACATTTTACTTCTCCTTCTTTTGTTAAAATTAAAGGATTAATCTCAATTAAACTTGCATCTTTTTGAACTAATAAGTCGTAAATAGATTGAGCTGTAATTTTTGCCTGTTCTTTTGGTTTGGAAGATAATTTAAATGGCAAAACAATCTTTTCCAAATTTTCATCTGATAATTTTTTAACTAAACCTACTCTGGTTGTAACTATTTTATCTGGAGAATGCTTTGCTACCTCTTCAATATCCATTCCGCCTTCTAAAGAAGATATAAATGCAATTTTTGATGACGCTCTATCCACTAAACAAGAAAGATAAAATTCTTTTTCAATATCAGATGCTTCTTCAATATAGAGACGTTTAACTTGTCTACCCTCTGATCCAGTCTGATGTGTTACAAGAACTTTATTAAGAAGATTTTTTGCCCTATCTTTTAACTCATCAAGAGAGCTACAAAGTTTAACTCCGCCTGCCTTTCCACGACCGCCTGCATGAATTTGTGCCTTCAAAACATACTTTTTTGAATTAATTTGCTTAATTTTTTCATCAATTTCATTAAGAGAAAAAACTACTACGCCCTTTGAAACATTTGCCCCGAACTGTTTTAATAGTTCCTTGGCCTGATGTTCATGAATGTTCATTAATAAAATTTAATACTTTGGCTTTATAGTCTTAATTTTGGATAAATCCGTATCAAGTTTAAATAAATCTTGAGTTAATTTTCTAACGGCATCTACAGATTTTTGAAACATTTCTTTTTCTGTAGAATTAAATTTAATTTCTATAACTTTTTCTACGCCTCTTCTGCCTATGATCACAGGAACACCAACGTAAAGATCTTTTACACCATATTCACCATCTAGATAAGATGCGCATGGAAGAACTTTTTTTTTATCTTTAATATAAGCCTCGGCCATCTCAATAGCAGAGCTTGCAGGAGCGTAGTATGCAGAACCTGTTTTTAAAAGTTTTACAATTTCTGCACCACCATCTCTGGTACGTTGAATTACTTTCTCTATTTTTTCTTTTGTAGACCAGCCCATATCAATTAGATCTGGAATTGGAATACCAGCAACTGTCGAGTATCTCGAAAGAGGAACCATCGTATCACCATGGCCACCAAGTACAAAAGCTGTTACGTCCTCAATTGAAACTCCAAATTCTTGAGAAAGAAATAGCCTAAACCTTGAAGAATCTAAAACTCCAGCCATTCCAATGACTTTTTCAGCTGGTAGACCAGAATACTTTTGTAATGCAAGAACCATTACATCAAGCGGATTTGTAATACATATCACAAATGCACTTGGAGAATATTTTTTAATACCCTCTCCAACTTGCTTCATCACTTTAGCATTAATTGAGAGTAGGTCATCTCTGCTCATTCCTTCTTTTCTTGGAACTCCAGCTGTTACAATTATAACATCAGAGTCTTTTATGTCAGAATAAGATGTAGTTCCCTTTAAATTGGCATTAAAACGCTCAACAGCACCAGATTGAGCAATGTCTAGAGATTTTCCCTCAGGAAGACCAGAAAGTATATCAAAAATTACAACGTCACCCAGTTCTTTAAGAGAGATGAGGTGTGCGAGCGTTCCTCCTATTTGACCTGAACCAATTAATGATATTTTTTTTCTCATGTTTATTTAATTCATTGTTGGCATCGTAAAACTTGGGTCCGACC
>VHCA01000010.1 GCA_016882225.1 Candidatus Pelagibacterales bacterium | reverse complement strand
GAAGAGGTCAAAACGTAAAGCTTGCATCAAAACTGATTGATCACGAAATTGATATTTTGACTGATCAAGAAGAAACTGAACGAAGACAAACTGAACTTAAAATTAAAACAAAAAGGTTTGTTGAGAGTTTGGATGTAGATGAAATGATGGCTCAGCTTTTAGTGGTTGAAGGTTTTTCAAATATTAAAGATATTGATGGTGCATCAGAGGATGATATCTCAAAAATTGAGGGCTTTGATGTTGAAACAGCAAAAGAGCTTAAAAGCAGAGCAAAAGAATTCTTAGAAAAAGAATCTAAAGAAATTCTAGATAAAGTTAAGGAGTTAGGAATTGATGAGAAACTATTAAATCACGAAGGTTTAAGTCTTGGAATGCTTTTAACCTTAGGTCAAAAAAATATAAAAACTTTACAAGATTTTGCTGACCTTTCTTCTGATGAGCTAATTGGTGGCTTTGATGAGATTAAAGGAAAAAGAATTGAGTTTGAGGGCGTTCTTCAGAATTTCAATTTAACTAGGTCTGAAGCAGATAATTTAATAATGAAGGCTAGAGACAAGTTACTTTTAACAAGTTAAAATCTCAATAAATTGTGGAAACAAAAGATAAAAAAAAGAAACTCACATTAAAAAACTTTAGTGGCAATCCAGTAAATTTAGGACAGAATTTTACAAAAGGTCCAGGTAATAAATCAGTAGTTGTTGAAAAAAAAAAGAATAGATCTTTTAGTCAAAGTCAAAACCAAAATAGACCTAAACAGTTTTTTTCTACAAAACCCCAAGTACCTACCAAAGGAGTTCTTGATGCAGATTCTCAAAAATCAAAAAAAATAGCTGAAGAATGGGCTAGAAAGAAAATCGAAGAAGAGCTTGAAATAGGTAACAAAAAGAAGGCCTTTAAAAAAGGAGCTGAAAAAAAAAGAGAACATAAGCTAGCGTTATCAAATTTAGTAATAGACGATGAGAATGAAAAACAACGAAGTTATGCATCTTTTAAACGGGCAAAAGAGAAAGAAAAAAAAATTTTTCAGCAGTCAGACAATGAAAATTTAGATGACGTTAAAAAAGTCTCAAGAGAAGTTTTTATTCCAGATTTAATAACTATTCAGGAGCTTTCAAATAGAATGGCAGAAAAGGCAAGTTCATTAATAAAATTTCTTTTTGAAAAAAATGTTAAGGTAACTATTAACCATACAATAGATAAAGATACCGCAGAGTATATTGTTACATCATTTGGTCATAAGCCAGTTAAAGATAATAAAATTAATGAAGAAATTGCAAAATTAAAAAAAATTAGCGAGGAAGATAATGAACCACGTTCTCCAGTTGTTACTGTTATGGGTCATGTTGATCACGGAAAAACTTCGCTATTAGACTCTCTAAGACAATCAAATGTAGTTGCAACTGAACACGGTGGTATTACTCAACACATAGGAGCTTACCAAGTATTTGTTGATAAAAATGATAAATGGATAACTTTTATTGACACTCCCGGACATGCAGCCTTTACAGAAATGAGAGCTCGAGGATCAAAAATTACAGACATTGTAGTTTTAGTTGTTGCAGCTAATGACGGCATTAAACCTCAAACAGTTGAGGCGATACAACACGCGAAAGCTGCCAAAGTACCAATCATTGTTGCTATAAATAAGTGTGATATTCACGGTATTGATACAAGAAAAATTAGAAATCAACTTCTCGAGCATGAATTGGTTGTTGAAGATTTGGGCGGAGATATTCAGTGTATAGAAATTTCAGCACTTAAAAAAACTAATCTTGATAAACTTAAAGAAGCAATTTTGCTTCAAGCAGAGATTCTTAACTTAAGATCTAATACAAAAGTACATGCCCAAGGAGTTATCGTTGAGTCAAGATTAGATAAAGGAAAAGGAGCGGTTTCGACCGTTTTAATTACAAAAGGAACCTTAAAGAAGGGTGATTTTTTTGTTTGCGGTCTTCAGTGGGGAAAAATTAGATTAATGAATAATTTTAAAGGAGATCAACTTGAGGAAGCAAAACCATCTATGCCCGTAGAAATTATTGGCTTAAGTGGTGTATCACAAGCGGGTGATGATTTTTTGGTCCTTGAAAATGAAGCAAAGGCTAAAGAAGTAAACCTTTATAGAGTAGAGCAGAATAAAGTTAAAAAATTTGTATTACCAAAAAAAGCTGAAGGTTTTCAAGAGGAGAACAAACCCAAAGAACTACAAATTATAATAAAAAGTGACGTTCACGGTTCTGCCGAGGCCTTGTCTAATGCAATAATAAAAATTGAACATGCTGAAGTAAAACCAGTTGTTTTACTATCAGCCGTTGGATCAATAACAGAAACAGATGTATCTTTAGCAAAAGCATCAAGTGCAATACTTATTGGTTTCAATATAAAGCCAAGTAAAGAGGCGAAAGATCTTTCAGCAAAGCTTGGAGTAAATATTTTATATTTTAATATAATTTATGAAGCTTTAGAGCATATAAATAAAGCTTTATCTGGATTGTTGGAACCTGAAATTAAAGAGGAAATATTAGGTCAATGTGAAATTCTTCAAACTTTTAAATCGTCAAAAGTTGGTAAAGTAGCTGGAATAAAAGTTTTAGAAGGTATTATATTAAATAATGCTGATGCCAGAATTTTAAGAGATGGAACTGTGATTTACACCGGTAAGATTGTATCGCTATATAGAGAAAAGAATGAAGTTAAAGAAATAAAGGCAGGAATAGAAGGCGGAACATCCTTTAAGGATTTTTTAGATTTTAAAGAGAAAGATATTATAGAAATTTTTAAAAAATTTGAAACTGCAAGAACAATAAATTGATTTTATGGGGGTAAATCCTGGAGGTTATGTCTTTTCCCAAAGGCAATTAAGAGTTGGAGAATTATTAAAAAAACTATTGAGTGATCTTTTTCTAAAGGAAGAGATTGTACTACCAAATATTAGCACAAAAAATATAACCATAACAGAAGTTAGAATGAGTCCAGATCTAAAACATGCTAAAATTTTTTTTATGCCATTAGCTGGGTTAAATTCCGAAAATACTCAAGCAGCATTAATAGAATATAAGTCTCAAATAAAATTTAAAGTATCGCAACAGTGGAGAAATAAATTTTTACCAAGTCTTAATTTCGTTTTAGATCAGTCATTTGATTATGCAGAGAAAATTGAAAAAATAATATTGGAAAATAAAAAGCATGCTTAATGGATGGATAAGTATTATAAAAGAAAAAAACTTTACCTCTAATTTTTATATTAACTTTCTAAAAAAAATTTTAAAAAAAAACAAATTAGGTCACGCAGGAACTCTAGATCCTTTCGCGGAGGGTGTACTACCTATTGCAATTGGTGAAGCAACAAAGTCTGTATCCTTTTTTCAGACATCTACTAAAATTTATTATTTTGAAATGATATGGGGCGAAGAAACTGATACATTGGATTGCGATGGTGTTGTAGTTAAAAAAAAAAAATTCTTTCCCAAAAAAATAGATTTAATTAATGTCTTGAAAAAATTCTCAGGTTATATTTTACAACTTCCACCTAAATTTTCTGCAAATAAAATTAACGGAGTAAGAGCATATACTTTGGCAAGAAAAAATATTGATTTTTCTTTAACTCAAAAAAAAGTTTTTATAAAAAAAATTAGATTAATTAGTCATGAAAATAATAAAAGTTGCTTCTTAGTTAAATGTGGATCCGGTACTTATGTTAGAAGCCTTGCAAGGGATATTGCAAATGAATTAGGAGGAGTAGTGTACGTTAATAAACTTTTGAGAAGGAGAACAGGATGTTTTAGTATCAAAAATTCTATTTCTCTATCTATAATAAATAAAGACCCGAAATTAACTACTATTAGTAAATACTTACTTGATATTAGTAACGTTTTAATACATATACCATCGGTAAATTTAAATGAGGAAAAAGTTAGTTTGATCAGAAAGGGTTTAAAAATTAATCTTACCGATAAGTTTGGCAACCAAAGTTTAGATAGAATTTTTACAAAGATTTCAAAGAAACCAGTTGCATTAGGCTATTTAAAAGAAGGTTTTTTTTATCCAAAGAGAGTTTTTAATTAATATGACAAAAAAAATTTTAAATAAAAAAAAGTTTTTTTCTGATGTTAAAAATCATGAGAAAGATGTTGGTTCTTCTGAGGTTCAAATAGCAATTTTAACTGAAAGAATAAAATATTTAACTGAACATTTTTCAAAACATAAGAAAGACAAACATTCTTTTGTAGGTTTAAGCAGATTAGTTAATAAAAGAAAAAGACTCTTAGATTATTTAAGTAGAACAAAATCTGAAAATTATAAAAAAATTTTAGAAAAGTTAAATATTCGAAAATAATAAGTTTTAATGTTCAATATTGTAAAAAAAGAAATCAATTGGGAAGGAAAAAATTTAATCTTAGAAACAGGAAGAATAGCCAGACAAGCTGATGGAGCTGTCCTTTTAACCTCAGGAGAAACAGTTATACTTTCAACAGTAGTCGCAACAAAAAAGACTGATCCTGAAGTTGATTTTTTTCCATTAACGGTTAGTTATCAAGAAAAGTATTATTCATCAGGTAAAATACCTGGAGGATATTTTAAAAGAGAAGCAAGGCCAACTGAAAGTGAAACTCTTATATCAAGATTAATTGATAGACCTATAAGACCTTTATTTCCTGAAAGTTTTAGAAATGAGGTTCAAATTATTACCACTGTACTTTCTTATGAAAAAAATAATGATCCTGAAGTTTTGTCTCTCATAGCTTCATCTGCAGCATTAGCAGTATCCGGTCTTCCTTTTCTTGGACCTATTGCAGCGTCGAGAGTAGGTTATATCAATAATAATTTTGTATTAAACCCTACAAAAGAAGAACTTAAAGAGTCAAAACTAGATTTGGTAGTTGCAGGAACTTCAACTGCTGTGCTTATGGTTGAGTCTGAAGCATCAGGCTTATCTGAAAAAATAATGTTAGACTCAGTAAAATTTGGCCATGAAAAATTTATTCCAATAATTAAACTTATTGAAGAATTAAAAAAAGATGTTGCAAAAGATAAATGGAATTTAGAGGTAAAGAACTTTGATAGTGTAAAAAAAATAATTAAGGAGCATTTAGAAAAAGATCTCGAGGTTGCATTTAATGAACCAGATAAGAAAAAAAGGTCTGAATTAATTACTAAGGCAAAAGAGAATTGCGCTTTGCTATTTAAGGATAATCAAGACTATAATCAAGTTGAAGTAGAGCTGCAGTTCAAGAATTTGGAAAAAGAAATAGTAAGATCTAAAATTTTAAATAAAGAAAAAAGAATTGATGGAAGAGGATTAAAAAACATAAGACCAATTATATGTGAAGCAGGAGTTCTCCCGCGCACCCATGGATCCGCTTTGTTTACTAGAGGTGAAACACAAGCTCTTGTAACTATAACCCTTGGAACAACTGAGGATGAACAAAAAGTAGAGTCATTAGATGGACTTCAAAAATCAAGATTTATGTTACATTACAATTTTCCTCCGTTTTCAGTAGGAGAGGTTGGAAAAATGGGTACAGGAAGAAGAGAAATTGGCCATGGAAAATTAGCGTGGAGAGCAGTAAATTCAGTCTTACCAAAAAAGGAAGAGTTTCCATATACAATAAGAATTGTTTCAGAAATAACGGAGTCTAACGGATCTTCATCAATGGCAACTGTATGCGGATCATCTCTTGCTTTAATGGATGCTGGAGTTCCGATTAAAAAACCAATTGCAGGTATTGCCATGGGTTTAATAAAAGAAGGATCTAAATATTCGATATTGTCCGACATACTTGGAGACGAGGATCATTTAGGAGATATGGACTTTAAAGTTGCTGGAACAGATGAGGGTGTGACCTCGCTACAAATGGATATTAAAATAACAGGAATAACATTTGAAATTATGGAAAAAGCTTTAGCCCAGGCTCATGAAGGTCGTTTACATATTTTATCAGAAATGAACAAAGCAATAAAAGCTTCAAGAAAGAATCTTTCAAAACACACTCCTAAAATGGAAAAAATACAAGTTGATAAGTCAGATATTGCCGCAATTATTGGCAAGGGTGGAGCAACCATAAGGGAAATTGTAGAGATTTCTGGAGCAAAAGTTGACATAAATGATGAAGGTATAGTTACAGTTTCTGCACCTGATGAAAATTCAAGGTCTAAAGCTTTAGATTTAATTAATAGTATTGTTGCAAAACCAGAAGTTGGAAAAATTTATGATGGTAAAGTTGTTAAAATCGTTGATTTTGGTGCATTTGTAAATTTTCTAGGCAAACAAGATGGACTTGTTCATATATCTCAACTTTCTCAAAAAAGAGTAAATAAAGTGACAGATGTTATTAATGAAGGAGATCCTGTTAAGGTAAAAGTTATTGGATTTGAAAGAGGAAAAGTTAAGTTATCTATTAAAGAAGCTTTAGAGAGTTAAGACAAAAATTTAAAAATTACTGGTTCATATTTTTAGGATCAGGCATTCCAACCTTGTTATAACCAGCGTCAACATAATGAACTTCTCCTGTAACGCCTCCTGCTAGATCACTTAATAAATATAGCGCAGAATTTCCTACATCTTGAATATCGACATTTCTCTTTAAAAGAGAATGATCTTCATTCCATTTATATAAAAATTTTGCATCTCCAATCGCTGATGCAGCTAGAGTTTTGATTGGTCCAGCACTAATTGCATTTACTCTTATTCCTTTTTTGCCCAGATCCCTCGCTAGGTACTTTGTACTTGTTTCTAGAGCTGATTTACAAACACCCATAACATTATAGTTTGGTATTACTCTTAAAGATTCATAGGTTAAGGTTAAAAAACTTGATCCCTTATTCATTATAGGAGATGCTTCTCTCGCTATTTCTGTAAAGGAAAAGCATGAAATAAGCATACTTCTTAAAAAGTTTTCACGTGTTGTATTTAGATATTCCCCTGACAATTCATTTTTATCTGAAAATGCAATTGCATGAACAACAAAATCAAGATTATTCCATTTGTTTTTAATTTCCTTAAAAACATTAGTAATTTGATCTTTATTTTCAACATTACAATCTAAAGTAAATTTTGAGCCTAATGTTTCTGCCAATGGTATAACTCTTTTTTTAAGAGCATCACCAACATACGTAAATGCTAGTTCGGCACCGTGCTCATGTAATTTTTTTGCTATTCCCCACGCAATAGAACGATCATTTGCAACACCCATAATCAGGCCCTTTTTATTTTGAAGCAACTTCATTTATATTTTTTCAAAAAGTAAAGTTGCATTAGTTCCACCAAATCCAAAGCTATTCGACATTATACAATTTAAACTCTCATTTTTTTTTACTTGTTGAACAATAGGAATGTCTTTCACCTCATCATCTAGCTTTTCGATATTTGCAGAGGCAGCGATAAAATTATTTTTCATCATGAGAAGACAATAAATTGCTTCTTGTACTGAAGTTGCTCCAAGAGAATGTCCTGTTAATGATTTTGTTGAACTAATAAAAGGTATTTTATCCTTAAAAACTTCTCTAATTGCTGAGATTTCTTTTGTATCTCCTACTGGTGTAGAAGTACCGTGTGTATTTATATAATCTACTTTTTTATTATGCATATTTTGCATAGACATTTTCATACAACGTACAGCACCTTCGCCTGATGGCTGTACCATATCAAAACCATCGGATGTTGCTCCATAACCTGTAAGCTCAGCATAAATTTTTGCTCCTCGTGCTTTTGCATGCTCAAGTTCTTCTAATACTAATATTCCACCACCACCAGCAATTACAAATCCATCTCTATTTGAATCATAAGGCCTTGATGCTTTTTGTGGTGTCTCATTATATTTTGAAGATAAAGCAGGCATAGCATCAAACATAGCAGATAAACTCCAATCTATTTCTTCACCCCCACCTGCAAATACAATATCTTGTTTGTTAAACTGTATAAGTTCCATTGCATTTCCTATACAATGCGCACTAGTTGCGCATGCAGAGCTGATTGAATAGTTTACTCCCTTTATTTTAAATGGAATTGCTAAGGTCGCTGAACATGTGCTTGCCATAGTTCGTGGTACTATGAAGGGTCCCATTTTTTTTGGGCCAGCTGCTCTAGTGCTGTCGACGGCAAAAACAACATTCTTTATAGATGGTCCACCAGAGCCAACAACTATTCCTGTTTTTTCGTTACTTACCTCTTTTTCGGATAGTCCAGAGTCCTCTATGGCCTCTTTCATAGATAGATAAGCGTACGCTGAACCTTCGCCCATGAACCGTAAAATTCTTCTATCAATTACGTCATTTAGATTAATCTTAATAGTTCCGCATACCTGGCTTCTAAAGTTATACTTTTTATATTCTTCTGAAAAAGTAATGCCTGATTTAGTATTTAAAAGTGAATCAAGAACTTCTTTTTTATTATTTCCTATACAAGAAATAATTCCTGCGCCTGTAATCACCACTCTTCTCATAAATTTAACTTTTAAATAAACCTACTTTTAGATTTTTTGCAGCGTATATCTCTTTTTCGTCAGCAAAAACTAAACCATCCGCAAGACCAACGCAAGTTTCCCCTTTTTTTAATAATCTTTTAATATTTACGATATATTTAACTATTTTTGTCTTAGTCAAAACTTCTCCGGTAAATTTTACCTCAGATACACCTAGCGCTCTTCCGTGCCCAGGATTTCCAAGCCAACCCAAGTAAAAACCAAGTAATTGCCACATTGCATCTAAACCAAGACATCCAGGCATAACTGGGTCATTTTTAAAATGACATTTAAAAAACCATAAATTTTCCTCAATATCTAACTCCGCTTTAACTTCACCTTTGTTAAAAGATCCACCCTCAGAATTAATTCTTGTAATTTTATTAAACATTAGCATAGGAGGTGATGGAAGTTTTGCGTTTCCTTCTCCAAACATTTTTCCATTTGCACAGTCAATAAGATCCTCAAATGTATATGAATTTTTTTTTTTCATCAAAATTATAAGCTTATAAAACTTAAGAGATATTAAATTGATATAATAATTTTAAACACAATAAAATTAATTTTTAGTTTATTATCTCCTTGAGCTCAACCCCCCAAAGGTACTCTTTTTGTATCCAGCCTCTGTATTTTTGAATTTCAATTTTACACCAATCTGGGTAACATTTTTTTATTACTGCTGTTTCATACATACCAATCTTAATTAGAGGTTCTGATAATACTGACGCTTCTTTAAAAAGTACCCCATTATCCTTAACAGTTAACAAAGTTCTTTTTCTAGATAATTGACTTAAATGAATCCAGCCTATTTCGCCTTGAAAATCTTTTATTTTTCTCCAAACTTCAAATTCATCTATAATTTCAACTGGCATATTTTTTTTTTCGTATATCCAAATTACAGGATGAGTATAAGAAGGACCTAATCGTACATTAGTCTGGCCAGATCTAATACTTAAGTATTTTTTAGTAGTCGAAGCTTTAATAATAAAATTACTTTCTAATATAAAAATTAGAGTTATTATTAAAAATAATTTAAACATTACTCCTTTGATAAATACAATTTGTTTTACAAAGTTTGTTTTTATTAAGTTTAACAAATTTAAAATTTAAATTTTCAGAATTAATTATTAAAATTTTTCCAATTATACTGTTCTTAAAATTTAATATATCTTTCAAAGTTTCATTTGCAATTATTGTGCCTACTATTCCGCCAATAGTTCCAAGAATACCTTCGCTCTGACAATCTATTCCATTAAGATTAGGGATTTCTGGCATAAAACATCTAAGACACGAAGATTTTTTTTTTTTAAAATTAAAAAAAAAAATATGACCAGTAAATTTACTGATTGCACCAGTTATTAATTTTTTTTTAAATTTTTTGCAGTAATCGTTAATAGTAATTTTTGTAGAAAAATTATCTGTTCCATCAATTACATAATCAAAGTTTTTTGCAATATTTATAATATTATTATTATTGATTTTTAAATTAAAATCTAAAATTCTTGCTTTAGAATTAATTTCTAAAATTTTTTTCTTTGTTATTTTAGTTTTTAAGCTACCAATGTCTTTTTCTGAAAATAAGATTTGTCTATGTAAATTTGATATTTCAATTTTATCAAAATCGACTATTCCAATGTTTTTAACTCCTGCAGCCGCAAGATACGTGGCTACTGGAGAACCGATACCTCCAAGACCAATTATTAATATTTTTGAGTCAATTATTTTTTTTTGACCTATTACTCCTATATTTTTAAGATTAACATGCGCCAAGTATCTTTTTAGATCTGTACTAGATACTCTCATTAACTTTATAGGCCCGTAGATCCAAAACCACCCGAACCACGATCTGTGGAGGGAAGTTCTTCTGCCTCAGTAAATTTTGCTTGGACGATTGGACACACCACCATTTGTGCAATTCTAGAACCTGGTGCTATTTCAAAAGTATCTTTACTCAGATTTGCAAGTATAACCTTAATTTCACCCCTATAATCAGCATCTATTGTTCCTGGCGTGTTAAGCACCGTAATTCCATTCTTTGCAGCAAGTCCAGACCTTGGTCTAATTTGTATTTCATAACCAACCGGTATTGCAACTGCTAAGCCAGTAGGTATTAAAACTTTTTCGTTAGGTTTAATTTGAATTTTTTCTTTTATATTTGCTTTTAAATCTAAGCCCGAGGATCCTTTTGTTTCATATTTTGGAAGATCTCCACCTAGGTAATTAATTTTTTTAATTAAAATTTCCAACATTATTGTGGAGTTTTTCAAAAATTTTATGTGCTAGCTTTTTTGCAATTTCTGATTTTGGTGATTTGCTTAATTTTTCTATTTCATTATTTTTATTTATTATAAAAACTTCATTGAACTCTGAATTAAACCCTATCGAACTATCTTTTACATTATTAACCACTATCCAGTCGCAGTGTTTATGTTCAAGTTTTTTTTTTGCATTTTCAATATAATTTTCTGTTTCTGCTGCAAAGCCTACAACTAATTTTGGTCTGTTCTTATTATGTTGAGAAATAAAAGATAAAATATCTCCATTTTTTTCAAAAGCTAATTCAAAAGTATTTAAATTATCTTTTTTTATCTTATTTTTAAAAACTTCTTTTGGTTTAAAATCAGAAACCGCAGCAGTACATACGGCAACATCTACAGGCAAGTTTTCTTTACATGCATTTAGCATCTCATCTCCAGTCTTGACGTGTTCAATATCTAAATCGGATAAGTTTTTTAAGTTTAATTTATTTGGCCCTAATATTAATTTAGTTTGAAATCCTATTTCACTTAATGATTTTGCAATTTCAAGACCTTGTTTTCCTGATGATTCATTTGTTAAAAATCGTACAGGATCAATGTATTCTCTAGTAGGGCCTGCAGTTACTAGTGCTGATAGTTTTTTCTTTTGATTTTTTGAAATAAAGTAGTTTTTAAGAGTAAAAATAATTTCATCTACTGACGACATTTTACCTTCCCCATATTCCCCACAAGCCATTTCACCAATAGTCGGTCCTATAAACCTGAAGTTATTTTTTTTTAATTTTTCAACATTTTGAAGATTAATTTCTTTATTCCACATTTCTACATTCATAGCAGGTGCTAAAAAAATTGGTTTATTAGAGGCTAATATAGCTGTCGTTGCAAAGTCAGAGGCTTTCCCATCAGCAAAATTTGATAGTAGGTTTGCTGTTGCTGGTGCCACAAGTAATACGTCACACCAACGAGCTAAAGTGATATGATCCATTTCACTTTCATTGCTTGGATCAAAAAGATTTTCAAAAACTTTGTTTTGTGAAAGAGCAGATATTGATAACGGAGTTACAAATTCTCTACCAGATTTTGTAAGAATTGTTTTAATTTCTGATCCATTTTTCTTAAGTTCTCTTATAACTTCGAGAACTTTATAAGCAGATATACCTCCGCCGATAATTAAAAGTATTTTTTTTTTAAAAAATATTGATTCAAACATTTACCGAACAGCAATTAAAATAATTATAGCAAGTATTAAACCATATATTATGTAATTTTTATTCATAAAATTTTTGCTATTTCTATTTATGTTTTGATGATCTTGATTTTGAAAATTCATCATATTTATAGAATTAAGTAGTGTCATTGTTTTATTCATCTTATCAATCATATCTGGAAGTTCTGGTAATTTATCAATTAATTCAGATGTTGTTTTAATAACTTTATCAAAACGATTTTTTGGACCAATTTCTTTATTAAGCCAACCTTCCAGTATTGGTTTTGATATTTCCCAAATATTTGCATCTTCATCCAAAGATCTGGCTACACCTTCAACTACAACCATAGTTTTTTGTAAAAGAAGTAACTGAGGTTGTGTTGACATATTAAATTTTTCTGTGACCTCAAATAATCTTGCAAGTAATTTTCCTGCAGATATATTTTTTGCAGACAATCCAAATATAGGCTCACCTATAGTTCTAAGTGCGTGAGTGAAGTTTTCTATTGACTGATCTTTTGGAACTAACCCTGCAATAAAGTGAACCTTTGCGACCTTTTCATAATCTCTCTGTATAAAACCATACAAAATTTCAGCTAAATAGCGTCTATTTGCTTCATCAAGCCTACCCATAATTCCAAAATCAACTGCAATGATGTTTTGTTTTTTATCTACAAATAAATTTCCTTGGTGCATATCTCCATGAAAATAACCATCTCCGACAGCTTGTCGTAAAAAGTTTTGTATGAGTAATTTTGATATTTTTTTTAGATCTATATTATTTTTTATTAAAAGGTCTTTATCTTTAATAGAAACTCCTTCAACTTTTTCTATGGTAAGAACTCTTTGATTTGTAAACTCCCAATATACTAAAGGAACTTTAAATCCTTCGTCATTTATGGTATTTTTTCTAAGCTCACTTGCAGCAGCAGCTTCATATCGCAGATCCATTTCAATTGTAGACATTTCTTTAAGCAGGTCCATGACTTCTACAAGTTTAAGTCTTCTTGTTTTTTTTATTAAACTTTCGATTATCCACGCAAGAAGCCGCAATGCCTTTAATTCTTTATGAAAAATTTTTTCTATATTTGGTCGAAGTATTTTTATTGCTACAATAATTTTTTTTCCATCATCATGGGTTATTTTTGCAAAATGAACTTGTGCAATTGAAGCGGCCGCAACCGGATTTGAGAAATCTGAAATTTTTTTAAATTTATTTTCTCCAAGTTCATTTAGTAAAGTTTTTTTTGCAATTTCTGTATCAAAAGGTTCCATTTCATCTTGTAATTTTTGTAGTTCTTTAGCAAATTTTTCACCTACAACATCGGGTCTTGTAGCGAGAAATTGACCAAGTTTAATAAAAGCTGGACCTAATTTAGAAAGTGCATCAGTTAGCCTTTCCCCAGGACTTAATCGACTATATTTTTTTTTAAAAAAACTAAATCCAATAACTTTAAAAAAAACTTTAATAAGAATTGGTGGATTATAAATTTCTTCAAAAAATCTTAGTGTATCTGTTTTTCCTAAAGTTCTAAAAGTTTTAAATATAATTAATAAATTTGATAGCATTATTAAATTTTCCAACCTGAATGGATAGTAGCTATTCCAGACATTAAATTTCTGTATTTTACGTTTTGAAAACCAGAGTTTCTTAGAATATTCAATAAATCATTTTGATTATAAAACTTATCAATACTTTCTACTAAATATGTATAAGGCTTATCTTCTCCTAAGATTAACTTACCCAAATGTGGTAGAAGTTTTGAATATTTTTCATATAATTTTTTTACATAAAAGTTTTCAATTTTTGAAAATTCTAAACATAGAAATCTTCCATTATATTTTAAAACACGAAATGCTTCAGATATAGATTTTTTAATATCTGTTACATTTCTAATACCAAAACTAATTGTATAATAATCAAATGTATTATCAGAAAAAGGAATATTTTCAGCAGAGGAACATATTCTAAAAAATTTTTCACTGTTATTTATTTTAGAATTTGTTTTAGAAATCATATTAATGTTTTGATCAATTAAATAAGCTTCTGACCGATATTTTGTTTTCTCAAGAAAAAGCTTTGAAACATCACCAGTGCCTCCAGCCATATCAATTAGTTTTGTATTTTCTTTAGGCATCAACCAGTCTATTAAATTTTTTTTCCATAATCGATGAACTCCAAATGACATTAAGTCATTCATTAAATCATAACGTTGGAATACTGAATTAAAAACCTTATCCACTGTTTTTTTTTTTATTTCATTTAATCGATTATTTTCCATAATTTAGATATAAATTATTTATCTTATTGAGTCATATAGTTAATGCCTGAATTACCCGAGGTAGAAGTAACAAAAAGAACTTTAGAAAAAAGAATATTATCAAAAAAAATAATAAAAGTTCTAATCAAAAACGTTAACTTACGTTACAAAGTTAATCCTGGATTAAAAAATCTTAAAGGTTTATTTATAAAAAAAATTGTAAGAAGATCAAAATTTTTGATTTTATTTTTTAATAAAGATTTTGTTTTATTAGTGCACCTTGGCATGACTGGGAAATTTTTAATTAAAAAAAATAATAAAAGTTTATTTTCTAAGCGCTATCATTCAGATGCATTACATAGTAAACACAATCATATTGAATTTTTATTTTCTGATAAAACTTTATTAATTTATAATGATGTGAGAAGATTTGGTTTTTTTATTTTAGAAAATTCAAAAAACATTAATAATAATAAGTTCTTAAAGAATTTAGGTCCTGAGCCTTTTTCAAAAAAATTAACGGTTAATATAATTAAAAACAGAATAAAGGAGTCTAGCAGGAATATTAAAAGCTTTTTGATGGATCAGAAGTTTATAGCAGGTATTGGAAATATCTATGCTAGTGAAATTTTATTCAAGTCAAAAATTCATCCAACAATGACAGCTAAAAGTATAAGTAGCGTTCAAATAAAAAAATTAATTAAATCTATTAAAGAAGTTTTATATTCTGCAATTAAAGATGGAGGTTCAACTATTAGAGATTTTATGTTTAACGAAGATAATAAAGGAAATTTTCAAAACAAATTCAATGTTTATGATAGACATGGATTAGAGTGTCATATTTGTAAAAATAAAATTCAAAAGTTAGTTATTAATCTTAGATCTACTTACTTCTGTTCTAATTGTCAGAGGAAAAACTAATTGACCCTGTAATTCCGTACTTATATAAGACCTTAAATTTTTATGGCTAATACAACTTCTGCGGCAAAAGCAATTAAACAAATAAAAAAGAGAACAGCAATTAATCGTATTAGACTTGGGAAGTATAAATCTGCAGTTAAAACAATTGAAGAAGCTATAGTTTCAAAAGATAAAAATAAAGCATTGAAATTATTTTCAAATTTTCAATCTCAAGTTATGAAAGCTTCGAAAACAGGGTCTTTAAAAAGAAAAACTGTTTCAAGAAAAGTTTCTAGAATAGCAAAAAAAATTTCTAAATTATAATCTGTCAATCAATTTTTAGTTGATAATTTTTTAAATCAACCTTTGCGGTTATCACTTTGGGTTGAAAAAAAATTTTTTTTTCTCTATTTACATTATGTGAAAAAAGAATGATGTAGCATTTTTTTTTAATGTCTTACACAGCTCAACCAAATCAATCAGAAAAAAATCAAGCAAATACTTGGCAGAATATCCAAAAGCAATTGTTAGAAATTTATGGTCAGGACGTTTACAGAAGCTGGATACAAAACATTATTTTTTTAAAAACCACATTCAATACACTGGTTTTAAGTGTTAAAACGAGGTTTATAAGGGACTGGATCGTTGCACATTATGTAGATAAAATTTTAAATTTATATAAAAAATTTGATATTAAAATATCTAGAATAGAATTTCAAATATCAGAAAAAACAGAAATTAAACCTATCAAAAACAATATTATTGATTTTGATAAAAAGACTTATTCCCTTTCTGGAAATTATGGACTTTCAAAAATAGACGAGAAATTAAACTTTGATAATTTTGTAGTTGGTAAAAGTAATGAATTAGCTTTCACAGCAGCAAAAAAAGTAATTGAAAATTTAAATAAATATAATCCGCTGTACATATATGGTGGTGTTGGACTTGGAAAAACCCACCTTTTGAATGCTGTTGGCAACAAATTATTAAGTACAATTGATAAAGTAATTTATGTGTCAGCAGAACGTTTTATGTATCAATTTGTAAGATCAATAAAAAATAATGATGTAGTAAAATTTAAAGATATTTTTAGAAGTGCTAAAGTACTACTGATAGATGATATTCAATTTGTTAGTGGAAAAGATGTAACCCAAGAAGAATTTTTTCATACATTTAATGCTCTTATAGAGTCAAACTCACAAATAATACTTTCAAGTGATAGAGCTCCTAATGATTTAGATAGAATTCAAGACAGAATAAAATCAAGATTATCAGGTGGTTTAGTTGTAGATATTCAAAGTCCTGACTATGAGCAAAGAGTTCAAATAATAAAACAAAGGTGTCTAAAGGATCTGCATAGCTTTGATAAAAATAACTTTATAGAGGAAGAGGTAATTGATTTTTTAGCTGCTGAAAGCAAGTTAACAGTTAGAGAAATGTTAGGTTCGTTTAATAGACTAGTAGCTCATGCTTCAATTAATCAAAAAAAAATCACTACTATAGAGGCAAGACACGTACTTAAGGACTATTTAAACAAAATTCAAACAAACTTGACAATTGAAGATATTCAGAAAACTGTAGTATCGTATTACGATATTTCTATGCATGACTTTATGTCATCTAGAAGATCAAGAATGGTAGCAAGGCCAAGACAAATTGCCATGTATTTATCAAAGAAACTCACAACCAAATCTCTACCTGAGATTGGCAGAAAATTTTCCGGAAGAGACCATACAACAGTTATTCATGCCATAAAAAAGATTGAAGAGTTGATTTCAAAAGATAAAATTTTTGAAAATGAAATAAGAGATTTAAACAGTAAATTGATTTATCAAAACAACAATGGAGTTAAAGTTTAGTAGAGATACTCTTCTTAAGAGTCTTTCGCATATTCAGGGTATAGTAGAAAAAAAAAATACAATACCTATTTTGTCCAATGTTTTGATTGAAGCAAATGCTGGAAAAATTTCTATTTCAGCGACTGATTTAGATATAATTATTGTAGAAGCTGTTAAGGGCGAAATAATTAAAGAAGGTTCCACAACAACTACTGCTCAGGTTTTTTATGATATTATTCGAAAATTACCTCAAGGTTCACAAGTAATACTTACGCAAATTAATGAAGGACAAATTTCTTTAATTTCAGGAAAATCTGATTTTAAATTAAAATGTTTACCGTCAAAAGATTTTCCTCAGACGCAAGATGATGTAGAGGCAGAAAGCTTAGGAATAGATTCCACTGTATTTTTAAGATTACTAAATAAAACAAAATTTGCGATTTCAAATGATGAGACAAGACATTATTTGAATGGAATATATTTACATACCAGTGAAGAAAACAATCAGAGCTATTTAAATTCTGTTGCAACAGATGGTCACCGTCTATCTAAAAGTAAAGTTTTGCTTGAAAATAAAACAGTCTTTGAACCAGTTATACTTCCAAAAAAAACTTTATTTGAGTTAGTAAATATTCTTCAAGAGGAAAAGACGAACTTAAAAATTTTATCAACTAAATCAAAAATAAAATTTTTATTAAATGATATTATACTAATTTCAAAAGTTATAGATGGTAGGTTTCCAGAGTATTCAAAAGTTATACCTGTAGAAAATATTTTTAAATTAAACGTTAATCTTTCATCATTTATAACTGCGATTGATAGAATTAATTCATTATCTCTTGATCGAAAAGGGGCACTCAAAATACTAGTAAATAAAGGTTTATTAAAACTTTTAGTTAATGATCCAAGTGCTGGTGATGGTATAGAGGAAATAAATGTTGATTATAATGGTCCAGAACAACAAATAGGTTTTAATTCGAGGTATTTGATAGATGTTGGTGGTATTATAGAAGATAAAAATTTACTTCTTCATCTTAAAGACCCATCTTCTCCAGTTTTAATTAACGATCCTTCCGATATAAATAGTCTTCATGTCATAATGCCCATGAGAGTAGCATGATTGATGTTTCAAATAAAAAATTTAAAATTAGAAAACTTTCGTTTACATAAAAGTTTTTTTTTAGAAACTAATAACAATATTATTTGTGTTACCGGTAGAAATGGTGCAGGAAAAACAAGTATATTAGAAGCAATTTCTTTTTTTTCAAAGCAAACTGGGTTTAAAAAAGCAAAGTTTGAAGATATTCCATACAAAAAATCCTCAGAAAATTGTTTTATTCAAGCAGATATAGAACATAAAAATAAATTATTTGTAAGCAAAATAATTTTTGAAAAAAAAAATGATAAGTTTCAAAAAAAATTATTTATTGAAAATAAAAAAATTTTAGATTTAAAAGAATATTTTAATAATACTGGTTTTTTATGGCTTACTCCAAGTATGGATAATATTATGTATTTAGGTAAAAGTGAAAGAAGAAGGTTTTTAGATAAAATTTTTTCAGAATTCGACAATTCGTATAAAGAAAATTTAAAGAATATTAATAAATTATTAGATGAAAGATTAATCTTATTAAAAGAAAATAAAGAAGATAAATGGATAGAAATTTTAGAAAAAAAAATTTGTGACTTATTATGGAAAATTTATTTAGTAAGAAGAGATATAATTTTAGACTTAAATCAAATTTTAAAAAATAAAGTAAAAAAATATTCTGATGTGATAATATTGCTTAAAAATAAATATGAAAACTTCGATTATAAAGATAATAATAAATTTTTAGATTTTTATTTAAAAAAAATATTTTCTAAGAGAGAAATTGATAAAATTTTGTATAAAAACTCAGTAAGTCCTAACTTAGATGAATTTTATTTCATTAATAATTCGACTAAATCTGACTCAGAACAGTCTTCGACCGGTGAACAAAAGAAAATTTTATCATCATTAGTGCTTTCTTTTGTCTATTATTTTGAATTGAAAGGGTTAGATTTGCTAATTTTACTAGACGAATTACCATCTCATTTTGATAGCAAAAATTTGTCGATTTTTTTGGAAGAAATAGCTAATTTAAAATTTCAAATATGGATTACTGGAACTGATAAAAAATCATTTCAAAGTATTGAAAATAAAGCATTTTTTGTAAATTTAGACTAAATCATAGGTCCATTTTTAGTCTTAAAAATGATATAATTCTTTCTTCTAAAATTTCCTATGGTTCCTCAAAATCTTGCAAAAAAAATTAAAAACTCCGAATATAAAGCAGAGTCTATTAAAGTTTTAAAAGGTTTGGATGCTGTTAGAAAGCGTCCAGGGATGTACATCGGTGATACAGATGATGGTACCGGTTTGCATCACATGATTTTTGAAGTTTTAGACAATTCTATCGATGAAGCATTAGCGGGCTTTTGTACAAATATTGAAGTTATATTAAATAAAGATGGAAGTGTAACAGTTGAAGATAACGGTAGAGGAATACCAGTTGATATTCACAAAGAGGAAGGAGTATCTGCGGCAGAGGTAATCATGACTCAGCTACATTCGGGAGGAAAATTTGATGATGACTCTTATAAAATTTCAGGAGGACTGCATGGTGTTGGAGTTTCTGTTGTTAATGCATTATCCGAAATATTAAATTTAAAAATATTTAGAGATAATAAGGAATATAATGCCCAATTCAAAGATGGAGTTACAATCAATAAATTAAAAGAAATCGGACCAAGTACAAAGAATAGTGGTACGTTAGTAAATTTTTTTCCATCTAAAAAAATTTTTTCTAAAACCAATTTTGAATTAGATATTTTAAAAAAAAGAATTAAAGAATTAGCATACCTAAATAAAGGTATTAAAATTAAATTAGAAGATCGAAGATTAGATAAATTAAAAGTTTTTGAATATAAATTTGATGGAGGAGTTAGTGAATTTGTCCAAAATCTTGATAAGTCAAAAGAAAAAATTAAAAACGATCAGGGAGAAAATATTTTTGAAGATCCTATTTATATTAAAGCAAAAAAAAATGATATTGATGTAGAAATTTCTTTACTTTGGAATGCAGACTTCCAAGAGCAAGTGTTATGCTTTACAAATAATATACCTCAAAAAGATGGAGGAACACATTTATTAGGTTTTCGAAATGCCTTAACACGCACAATAAATAAATTTGCTTTTGATAATGCAATCTTAAAAAAAGAAAAGTTAGCCATAACTGGAGACGACGTAAGAGAAGGCTTGACTTCAATAATTTCAATTAAATTAAAAGATCCTAAATTTTCCTCTCAAACAAAAGAAAAATTAGTTTCCTCAGAAGTTAGGCCAGTTATAGAAGGAATTTTAAATGAAAAGTTAGAAGTTTGGTTTGATCAAAATAATAAAATTACGAAGATCTTAATTAATAAAATTTCTCAAGCTGCACTTGCAAGAGAGTTAGCAAGAAAAGCTAGAGAAAGCGTAAGACGAAAAAGTGCTTTAGATATTTCAGGATTACCAGGAAAGCTTGCTGATTGTCAGACGAAAGATAAGGAAAAAGCAGAACTATTTATTGTTGAGGGAGATTCTGCGGGTGGTTCTGCAAAACAAGCGAGAAATAGAGAATTTCAAGCAGTTTTACCTCTTAGAGGAAAAATCTTAAATACTTATGTTGAAGCAACTAATGGCTCAGAACAACTTTCTCCTAGTGAATTAAAAAAAGTTTATTCAAAAATGCTGTCCTCTAACGAAATAATTACTTTAATTAATGCAATTGGAACTGGATTTGATGATTTTGATATTAATAAATTAAGATATGGAAAAGTTGTAATTATGACAGATGCTGACGTCGATGGCTCTCATATCAGAACTTTATTGTTAACTTTTTTTAATAACAAGCCTTTTAATGAACTTATTAAACAGGGAAAAATTTATATTGCCCAGCCTCCGCTTTATAAAATTAAATCTGGAAAAAAAATTTCATATGTCAAAGATGATGATCAATTTTTTTCTATTTGTATTGATGAAGCAAAAAATAATTTGAAATTTTTTGAAGAAAAATCACCATCTGTTTTTTTAAATATTAGTGATTATGCAAAAGTATGTAAAAACTTTGATAATAAACTTAAAAATATTTTCACAAGTTATGATAAAGAAATAATTTTTGGCTTAACTATTGTAGGAGCCTTTTTCATTAATAATAATAAACTTTTAATTCGTGATGATAAAAATAATGAAAAAAAATTAGGTGCAATTAAAGAGGTAGCAAAGTATTTAAATTCTTTAGAGGATGATAAAGATCAAAATCAATGGGAAGGCTTACTAGATGATAAAAACTTTATAATTCAAAAGAAATATTACGACCAGACCATTAAGAAGAAACTTAGTTTTAGCTTTTTAGAAGAAAAAATAATAGATGAATTAAGTAATTTTAGTCAAAAGTTGAAAATTTTTAGAAATCTATGCATTCTTTTAAATTCAAAAGGTGAGAAGTTAGAAATTAGATCTCCGTTTGAGTTTTTAAGGATTATTCAAGAAGAAGGAAAAAAATCTTTCTCTATTCAGCGTTTTAAAGGTTTAGGCGAAATGAACCCGGATGAACTATGGGAAACAACGCTTAATCCTAAAAATAATACTTTATTAAAAGTTAAATACTCAAATAACGGAGGGGCCAATGTCACAAAACCAAATGAAAACGATCATGAAATATTCAAAATATTGATGGGTGATGATGTTTTACCAAGAAAAGAATTTATTATGAAAAATGCAATAAGGGTAAGCAACCTCGATGTTTAAATATTATGCGAGAATTAAGTACAGAAGGTATTCATGAAAATCGAATTAAGCTTTCAATACTAATCAAAATTAGATGGATTGCTATTATTGGGCAGCTAGCAACTATTTTGGCTGTTTATTTTTTATTTAATTTTGAATTACCCCTTTTTTATTGTTTCTCTCTTATTTTACTTTCAGCTTTTTTAAATATAATTTTAAAGATTAAATTTAAGAAAACTGATCTTTTAACAAACATCCAAGCTACATGGAGTATTTTTTTTGATTTGATCCAATTGTTTGGTTTACTTTTTTTAACAGGAGGAGTTACAAATCCTTTCTCAATATTAATTGCAGCCCCAATTACTATCGCATCCGGATTTTTAAGTT